>JBKJYC010000028.1:0-6147 GCA_046715885.1 Usitatibacter sp. | reverse complement strand
ATTATTCGCGAAATCCCGCGCGGGCGAAGCGAAGCGACGCGGCCGCACGTGGCGGCCGCGGAAGGTCAACGCGCGGGCGGCGCCGAGGTCCTGGAGCCGGGAACCGGCGGGGGCACATCCACGCGCTGCGGCGGACGCAGCGGGTCGAAGTCCGACCACGCACCGTTCGCCCATTGGCCTTCGGCGCGCTCCACCTCGAGTGCGCCGCTTTCCTTGAGGATGCGCGCGATCGTCTCCACCGCCACGTCGCTGGAGGAGGCGTTCACCGCCACCATCGTGCCCGCGGTGCGCAGGTACTCCTCTTCGCGTATCGGTCCGTCGTCGGTGGCATTCAGTCCGCCGACCAGGGAGCCGGTGTAGGCGCCGACTCCCGCGACCAAGGGAATGGCAAGTGGCCCGACGGCGGCCGCCGCAACGGCTCCAGCTGCAATGCCCGCAACCCCGCCCAGGACCGCGCCCGCGGTGGCGCCGCTGTCGGCCTGCCTGGCGCCGGGCGACTCGTCACTGTCGCCGCCGATCGGGTAGCGATCATGCTGCCCGGGCGAGTTCAGCGCGAACATGGTGATGTCCGTGGGGGAAACCCCGGCGTGCTGGAGGTGCGAGATGGCTTCTTCCGCCGGAGCCAGGTGGCCGTACAGCCCGGCGATGATCGTGCTCATGAGGGTCTCCTCGTGGGTGTGGAGTCGGCGCGGCGGTCCGTGGCGGTGTTGTCGACCAGGGCCGACACGCCGGCAAGTCGCGCGCAATTGGCGCAGCAGAAGGTCTGGCCTTCGGCTTCCGAACCATGACCCACGATGCGCGTGCCGCAATGCGCGCACCGGGGTGCCAGGCGTTCGATGGCCATTCGAAGCTGTCGAAGATGTGCTTGCGCCCGTCCTGATGGACCTCGAAGGACCGGTGGTAGTCGTTGCCGCACACCTCGCACTGCGCCATCGTCATTCCTTTCGGTCGTCGCTTCTGGCGCCCGCGTCACACGGACTATCTGGCGAAAGCGGCGGCTGCGCATGGCAATCCGTGTCCTGGCGCCCGGCGGACACGTCCGCGTGAGCCTGCTTCATTTCCGGCTTCGGTGCCTCCGCGGCCCGGCTGCGGTCCGCGGATTGGTCCCGTCCCGAAGGGAGCAACATGCGCGCAAAGTTGCGAGGTGTGCGGCGCGCGCGCCTCAGGTATTGTCGATTGGGCATTTTTTTGTGTTACGCGTTCCTTAGTCTTTGAATGCCCGCAAGACATGTGCCACCACGGTGATCGCTCGTGAGGCGCGTCTCCCTCGGGAAGACGCGCGCGCAGGTGAAAGGATTACACTCGCGGTTCCGTTTTTTGCACAGGAAGCGGGACTGTGAGCGCGCTCCTCGAAGGCATTCGCATCCTCGACCTCACCAACGTTCTCGCGGGCCCGTTCGGGACCTACCAGCTGGCGATGCTCGGTGCGGAAGTGATCAAGATCGAGGTGCCGGGCACCGGCGACCTCGCGCGCAGCCTGGGTGCGGACCCGGCGTTGTCCCGGAAGCGCATGGGCATCTCGTTCCTGGCCGTGAACGCCGGCAAGAAGTCCGTGACGCTGAACCTCAAGTCCGCGAAGGGCCGCGAAGTCTTCCTGCGGCTCGTGAAGGACGCCCATGTCGTGGTGGAGGCATTTCGTCCCGGTGTCATGAAACGCCTGCGCGTTGGCTACGAGGACGTGAAGGCGGTGAATCCGTCCGTTGTCTATTGCTCGATCTCGGGCTTCGGCCAAACCGGCCCCATGGCCGAGCGGCCCGCCTACGACCAGATCATCCAGGGCTACTCCGGCGTGATGAGCGTCACGGGTGACGCGAAGAGCGCGCCCCTGCGCACCGGCCATCCGGTGGCCGACACCACCGGAGGGGTCACCGCCGCGTTCGCCATCTGCGCGGCGCTGGTGCGCCAGCAGCGTACCGGCGAGGGGGCCCACCTCGACGTCTCGATGCTGGAATCCACGCTCGCCACCCTGGGCTGGCTCGTGAGCAATTACCTGAATGCGGGCGTGGAGCCCACGCCCATGGGCAACGAGAATTTCTCCGCGAGCCCGTCGGGCTCGTTTCGCACGAAGCAGGGCCTGCTCAACATCGCCGCCAACGAGCAGAAGCAGTTCGAGGCGCTGTGCGACGCGGTCGGGAAACCGCACCTGAAGACCGACGGGCGCTTCGCCGACCGGCAGGACCGCAAGAAGCACCGCTTCGATCTGAAGGCCGCGCTGGAGCAAGCGCTGACGACGGAAACGGCGGAGTACTGGGAGCACGTGCTGAACGAGGAGGGCGTGCCCTGCGGGCGCGTGCTCTCGATCCCCCAGGTCCTCGACCACGAGCATTCGAAGGCACGCAACGTCGTGAAGCGCTTCGAGAACGTGCCCGGCGCCGACCACGCTTCGAGCTCCACGCGCCCGGGATTCCAGGTCGATGGCGCCGCCCTCGACGTCGAGGCACCGCCACCGCGGCTGGGAGAGCACACCGAGGAGGTGCTGCGCGCGGCGGGATTCAGCGCGGAGGAGATCAGGAAGCTGCGCGAGGAGAACGTCGTATGAGCGTGTCGCCTGGCGCCCGACCGCAAGCTGCCCCGGGGGGCTCTTTCCGCTATAATTCGCGGCTTCCCATGGGGTGGTAGCTCAGCTGGGAGAGCGCCGCGTTCGCAATGCGGAGGTCGAGGGTTCGATCCCCTTCCACTCCACCAATACCTCTCGTGATCTGCAGTCGGGCGGCGTCCGCATCGGACGCCGTTTCTGTTTCTACGCGGCGCCTGCGAGGTCGTATTCCTTTTGCAGCCGGTCAGCGATGCAGTAGCGGGCTCTTCGTTTTGAACGACGGGCGGCTAGCGCGGTGAGCAGAACGCGATGCCCTCGTTGGCCCACGAGGAATAGCCCATCGCAAGACTGACGCCGCTCGAAACCGGGAAGCGATGGTTCGAGTCGTTCTCGCGCCAGCGGTTGTTATAGAAGCGATACACAGGATCGGTGCCGGGGGGGCATGCGCCGCCGTTCGGCACCAAAGCCTGGAAGGCGATGCCTTCATAGATCCAGCCGGAGTACGCCTTGCCGCCGGCACGCTCGCGCGCCTCGATCGCCTTCAGGTTCGCGCATTCACCGCTGTCCGCGGTGTAGAAGTGCGAGTTCACTCCGCTCGAGTAGAAGCGGCACACGGGCACCGCGCCCTGAGGCGCATCGGCGGGGCTGAGCCACGCGTGGAAGCCTTCGCCCGTGCGACGCCAGCCGGAGCCGGGCGCATCGAGGCCCGCCATCTCGCCCGGGCCGCCGGAGATGAAGTAATGCCCGGTGTTTTCGTTGTAGTACTCGGCGACGCTCGAATGGCGCGCCACAGTGAGCGCCTTGCGATACTGCAGGGAGACCGCGCTGCCTCCGCGTGGCGTGCCGTTGAATTCCAGGGTGTAGCTGCCCGGAGCGATGCCGTCCATCGCCAGGCTGGCCCACGCCGCCGTTCCCGCCGGACCCGCGCCGGAGCCGGTGGATGCCGAGGGCTCGTACTCGAAGGAGACGCTCACGACGTTGCCCACGACGCTCGCCTTCAGCGTGTTCGGGTACACGTAGTACGCGCTCGAAACGAGCGCGTTCCAGCGGTTGTATGCCTTCGGCAGCGCGGGCACCGAGTAGGCGTTCGGCTGGAACGGCGCCGAGATCACGAAATACGAGGTCGTCACTTCGGGCGCCGCCGACGGGTTGGAAAGGCTGGTCACGCGAGCGTGCGCGGTATAGGTGCCCGGGGGCAGCTCGCCGACCGGGATCGGAAGGTTGCCGAATTCCCCGCGCCCCCCGTCGAAGCCGTTGCCACCGTCGTACTCGAAGGTGAAGGTGTTGCCCTGGCGGGAATAGCTCGCCGTCGGAATGTAGATGGGCCACGCGTTGCCGCGCAGCTTGAGCGAGATCGAATCCGAGAACGAGGGGAAGTCGGGCGAGCTCGCCATCGTCGCTGCGGCCTGGACCGCGCCGGCGGCCATCGCGGATGCCGCCGCGATCGCGGGGAGGAGGGTCCTCATTGTTGTTTGGGCGCCGCGCTCTCGCCGGAGAGGTGGGCGCGTGCCTGGCGGATCTCGTGCTGCCACTGCCCGCGGGCTTCGGCCTCGCAGGCCTTGCGCTCGGCGGCATCGGCCTTGAGCTGGCGGCATTCCTGCTGCGCTTCCTTGAGCGCGGCGCCAGCTTCCTTCATCGCCACCACGTACTTCTGGGCGGGAGTGTCGGCGGGGATGTACCAGCGCGAGGGATCGCCCGCGCGCTCGGCGGGGTTATCGGCGTTGGCAGCGAATCCGAGCGTGGCGGTTACTACGGCGACTGCTATGAAGGACGTGTTCTTGTCCATGGTCGTTCTCCTGTCGGAATGGGCTCACGATAGGGAAACGCTCCTGCCAGGGGTATCCGACGCTGGCTCGCGTTGAGGTCGGCATGCTCCGACCGGGTGTAGGAACAGTTAACCGCCTGCCGTCGGTCCTACAAAAGAACGCGCCGGACAATTACAGCGGGTCGGGCGCCCCTCCGGCATTGAATAAGAAGGCCTGGCGGCACGATGTCCGTCATGAGATTCCTTCTTGTCTTGGTTGCGCTCCTCCTCCTCGCCCTGCCGCGCGTCGCGGCTGGCCAGGAAGGCGCATCCGCGGAATCCAAGGCCCTGCAGCTGCGCCCGAAGTCGGTGACCTTCGAGTCGCCGCTTGCGCTGCAACGGGCCCCGTTCCTGGCCCAGCCGGGCCAGCCGGCATTGGACTTGGTCCCGCCCCGCGAGGACGACCGCATGAAGGAGAGCCGCTCCTCCTGCGACCGCGCCGGCCAGTCGCTCTGCTACGACTCGGGCTCGGGAAAGATCGTCTACAAGAAGACCCGCGACTACATGCCCGAGCTTCCAGGCCTCCGCCCGGAGCACATCTCGCTCAAGCGCGACCGGATCACCTTTAAATATAGCTTCCAATAACCGGTGTAGGATTTGTCCTACGAGACAATCCGCCGCGACCTACGGGACCCTGCAAGGACAAGTGATGTAATCCTTGCTACCCACACCTGCGAAAGACCAGCGCCAAATGATCAGGCTTCTCATCGTCGATGACCATGATGTGGTTCGCATGGGCCTGAAACAGGTCTTCGACAGCCGTGTCGACATGGAGATAGCGGCCGAAGCCCGCACGGGCGAAGAGGCCATTGCCTTCATCCGCAAGGAGCCCTTCGACGTCGCCTTGGTGGACCTGTCGCTGTCCGACATGTCCGGCGTCGACGTGCTCACGCGCGCCAAGGCAATCCGCCCCGAGATGGCCGTGCTGATCGTGAGCGGCTACCCCGAGGACCAGTACGCCATCAACATCCTCAAGGCCGGCGCCTCGGGCTTCGTCCCGAAGGACGCGCCCCCCGAGAGCCTGGTGAGCGCGGTGCTCGCCGCCACGCAGGGCCGCCGGTACGTGAGCCCCCGTGTCGCCGACCGCCTCGCCCAAGGACTGTCGGGCCCGTCCGCGGACCAGCCCTCGCACGCCGCGCTCTCCGAGCGCGCGGTCCAGATCTTCAGCAAACTGGCCGGCGGCCCAAGCGTGTCCGATATAGCGAAAGAGCTCTTTCTCAGCGTAAAGACGGTGAGCACATACCGCTCGCGCATTCTCGAGAAGATGAACTTCAAGTCGAATGCGGACATAACCTATTACGCGGTGAAGAATCAGCTGATTGCGTGACGACATGCGAACCGAGACCCTTCCCATCCCGCGTTATGCCCGGTTCGCCGGGCCGTTCGTGGGCGCACAACTTCAAACAAACCCTCACCGTGAGCCCACGCCCCCGCCTGGAGCCCGAATGAGTGACGACCCCGACTTGATGCAAAAGCCGCTGCAGGCGCTGGTCGTGGAGGATTCCCCGGCGATCGCGGAGCGGCTGGTGGAAATGCTCAACATCCCCGGGCGCGGCGAGGTGGGCGCCACGGCGACCACCGAGGCGGAGGCCGTGGCGGCCTGCGCCGGGCGGGTGTTCGACATTGCCGTGGTGGACCTCCAGCTCGCGCAAGGCACGGGGTTCGGCGTCATCCGCCGCCTCCGGGCCGACGCGGGTCGTCACACCACCATCGTCGTGCTCACCAACCACGCCGTGCCGGCGCTCAAGATCGCGTCGTTCGAGGCGGGTGCCGACCACTTCGTGGACAAGAGCAAGGACTTCCCGGC
>JBKJYC010000027.1:0-4604 GCA_046715885.1 Usitatibacter sp. | reverse complement strand
ATCCTGTGTATCCGAACTTTCCCGCGGCGCGGCCCCAGGCGTGCGTGGACAACCGCACGCCGCCGATCACCGCGGCAAGCTTCTGCGCGCGCGACAACTACACGCTCTTCCCGCTCCAGCTGCGCTTCTTCAAGGATGCCGTCGAGGGCCCCGACCAGTTGCGCCAGCGCGTGGCCTTCGCGCTCTCGCAGATCTTCGTCACCTCGGGCATCGACAACGGCCGCAGCTACGCGATGCGGCATTACCAGCAGATCTTCCGCGACCAGGCGTTCGGCAACTACTACGACCTGCTGCTCGCGGTGACGCTCTCGCCCGTGATGGGCGACTACCTCGACATGGTCAACAACAACCGCGCCAATCCCCTCACGAAGACCGAGCCCAACGAGAACTACGCGCGAGAGATCCTGCAGCTCTTCTCCATCGGCACCGTGCTGCTGAATGCCGACGGGTCACCGCGGTTCGACGCCGCGGGCCGCACCATCCCCGCCTACGACCAGCAGGAGATCGAGGGCTTCGCCCACGTCTTCACCGGGTGGACCTTCCCCACGATCGCCGGCCAGCCGCCGCGCAACAACAACCCGCGCAACTACGAGGGCGTGATGCGCCCGGTCGATGCCAACCACGATTTCGGCGCCAAGACCTTGCTCAACGGTGTCGTGGCGCCGGCTGGCCTGCCGATGCGCGCGGACCTGGAGCTGGCGCACCGCAACATCTTCCTGCACCCGAACGTGGCACCGTTCTTCGGGCGGCAGCTGATCCAGAAGCTGGTGACGAGCGACCCGTCGCCGGAATACGTGGCGCGCGTGACGGCCGTGTTCGACGACAACGGCGAGGGACGGCGCGGCGATTTGCGCTCCGTGGTGCGCGCGATCCTGCTGGACCCCGAGGCGCGCGGCGCCCGCGCGACCGATCCCGAGCACGGCAAGCTCTCGGAAGCGATCCTCTACTTGACGACGATGGCGCGCGCCTTCGGGGCGCGCACCGATGGCGTGTATTTGCGCGCCACTTCGGCGGCGCTGAGCCAGCCCGTGTTCTACGCGCCCTCGGTCTTCAACTTCTATCCGCCGGACTATGTGATCCCGGGAACCGACCTGCTCGGCCCGGAGTTCGGCATCCAGACGACCACGACGGCGATCAACCGCGCAAACCTCGCCTACGGGCTGATTTACGCGGGCACAATCCCCCCGGACCCGATGGTGTTCGGCGCGACCGGAACGCAGATCACGCTGGCGCCCTACCAGGCCGTCGCCGCCGATGCCCACGCGCTGGTGGAGCGCTTCGACCGGCACTTGATGGGGGGACGCATGTCCGCGGCAATGCGTTCGGCCATCCTCTCGGCCGTGCTCGCCATCCCGGCCTCCGATGGCCTGGGTCGCGCGCGGGCGGCAGCCTACCTCGTCGTGACCGCGCCGCAATTCCAGGTGGAACGCTGAGATGAGACCGCATCGTCGGGAGTTCCTTCGTCGCGCGGGCGCCCTGGGCACCGGTGGCCTGGTCAGCCGGCTGGCACCGATCCCTGCGCTGGCAGCTGCGAGCCATGCGCAAGCACAGACCGCAGGCGACTACAAGGCGCTGGTGTGCGTCTTCCTGTTCGGAGGGGTCGACGGCAACAACCTCGTCGTGCCGGCCGATGGCGAATACGCCAGCTACGCCGCGGCGCGTCCCGCGAGCTCAGGCATCAACATCGCGCAGGCGCAGCTCCTCCCCGTCCAACCGACGGGCACCGGGCTCTGCGGCCTGCACCCCGAGCTCTCCGAGATCCATCCTCTGTTCGCGCAGCGCCGGCTCGCGATCCTGGCCAACGTGGGGCCCCTCACCGAGCCCACCACGAAAGCGAACTATTCCGCGGCGCGCCCCGACAACCTCTTTTCGCACTCCGACCAGCAAGGCCAATGGCAGTCCTCGGTCTCATCGGGGCCAAGCCCGACCGGTTGGGGCGGACGCATCGCGGACGTCGTCGCGGGACCCGGCGGCGCATTTCCCGTCGTGACCTCCATCGCGGGTGCGAACCTCTTCACCCTCGGCGCGTCCACGAGCCCGCTGGCGCTTCCGACCGCGGGCTCCTTCGCGCTGCAGGGATTCGGCAATGGCACAGCGGCACGCGCGCGTTACGCGGCGCTGCAGGCCATCCTGGCCGCCGACCGCGACAACGCATACGTAAAAGCCTCGGGCGACGTCACCGCCCAGGCGATCGCGCTCTCCGGCGTGGTGAATCCCATCCTCACCTCGACCACCTCGGCCGTGGCGCCCCTCTTCGCCGGCCAGGCCTCGTCCATCTCCCAGCAGTTGCTGCAGGTGGCGAAGCTGATCGAGGCGCGCGGCCAGACCGGCGCGATGCGCCAGGTCTTCTTCGTGTCGCTCGGCGGCTTCGACACGCATTCCAACGAGCTGCCCACGCTCACCACACTGCTGGGCCAGCTCTCCCCCGCGTTGCGAGCGTTCTACGACGCGACGCTGCAGCTCGGTGTCGCGGGCCAGGTCACGACCTTCACGCTCTCGGATTTCGGGCGCACGTTCCAGCCGGCCTCGGGCGCCGGTTCCGACCATGCGTGGGGCAACCACCATTTCATCCTCGGCGGCGCGGTGCAGGGCGGCGAGATGTACGGGCACTATCCCTCGCTGGCACTCGGCGGGCCCGACGACGCCGAGCGTGAGGGCCGCTGGATCCCCACCACGTCCGTGGATCAATACGGCGCGACGCTCGCCCGGTGGTTCGGCGTTCCCGACGCCGACCTCGCGTCGGTCTTCCCTAACCTCTCGCGATTCGCGCCTTCGAGCCTCGGATTCCTCGGGTAGTTCTTTTCATGGCCGCCTGCGGGCGGCTTTCTGCTTTTGGCGAGGGTCGCCCTGTAGAATGCGACCGACGATAAGAAGCGGGCCCGATGGAAACCAAGGTACCCACCACCGATCTGCGCATCGGCATGTTCGTGGCCGACCTCGACCGGCCTTGGGTCGACACGCCGTTCCTCTTGCAGGGCTTCCTGATCGAGGACGCCGAGCAGATCCACGACCTGCAGCAGCACTGCCTCTGGGTCGTCGTCGATCGCGCGCGCTCCCTGGGCGACGAGTACGAGGCGCCGCCCGCCCGCACCAACACCGTCCCGCCGAAACGCCTGTCGCCCGAGCAGGTCGCGGCGATCGCGAAATCCGCGAGCCGCCCCGCCGAGCCGCGGCCCTCCGCGGCCGCCGATTCCGGCCAGGCCCGCGTGATCAACCTCGAGGACGTTCTCTCCCGCCGGGCTTCGGGCGCCCCGCGCCCGGTCCCGCCGCCCGGGGCGCGCGGGCGCGCGGGCGGGGACCCGGGCATGCTGGGACGCGTGCTCGGACGCTTCAAGGGCATCTTCAAGCGCGACGACGATGGCGCGGACCAGCCGGCGGCACTGCCCCCGCAGCCGGAGGAAACGCCCCAGGAGCTGGCCGCGCGGGCCGCGCTGCTGCCGGCCGGCGTCCCGGTGCAGACGTACCGCGACCAGGTTCCCGTCGAGGTCGAGGTGGCCCGGGCGCGCGAGGTCCTCCGCAAGACCGACGAGGTGCTGCAGAAACTGGTCGCCGACATCCGCGGCGGCAACCTGCTCGAGATCGAGGAGGTCGAGGAAGTCGTGCACGACATGGTCGAGAGCATCGTGCGCAATCCCGATGCCCTCATGTGGGTGGCGCGGCTTCGCGAGCAGGACATCACGACCTACGGCCACAGCCTGCAGGTGGCCGTGTATCTCACCGCGTTCGGCCGCCAGCTCGGGTTTCCGAAGCCGCAGCTGGCGCTCCTCGGGCAGGTGGGCCTGCTGCTCGACATCGGCAAGATCAAGCTGCCGCGCGAGCTGCTCGAGAAGGAAGGCAAGCTCACCGCGGAGGAATTCGCTTCCGCAAAGCTGCACGTCCAGCATGGGCTCGACATCCTCGCCTCCACCCCCAACTTCCATCCGGAGGTGATCGAGGGCATCGCGCACCACCACGAGCGCATCAACGGCAGCGGCTACCCGCAGGGCCTCGTGGGCACGGACATCAGCCTCTTCGGGCGCATGGCGGGCATCGGCGATTGCTTCGCGGCCATCACGAAGCGCCGGCCGTACGCCGAAGCCGTGTCTTCCTACGAGGCGATGCGCATCCTCTCCGGCTGGGCCGGGGACTACTTCCAGGAAGCGCTGGTGCAGCAGTTCATCTCCTCGGTGGGCGTCTTCCCCGTGGGCTCGCTGATCGAGCTGAACACCGGCGAGGTCGCGATCGTGGTGGCGCACAACAAGGTGCGGCGCCTGAAGCCCCGCGTCCTCCTGGTGACCGGGCCCGACAAGACGCCCGCCGGCTATCCGACGCTCCTCGACCTGCTCTACGACCCGAAGACCACCAACGACCAGCCGATCTTCATCCGCCGCGGGCTCGCGTCGGGGGCGTTCGGTCTCGACCTCAAGGATTTCTACCTCGCCTGATGGGTGAAGACCTCAACCGCGACGAGGTGCTGCGGTTCCTCGATCGCGAGAGCGCGGTCGCCCGCGCCACCGACGGGCGCATGGCGGTGCTCGTCCTCGAGCTGCGGCGCGTCGACCGCCTCCAGGCGCTGCTGAGGGGACCCGCGGCGGGTACCACGATGGCGCTGGTGCTCGAGCGCA
>JBKJYC010000026.1:0-3551 GCA_046715885.1 Usitatibacter sp. | reverse complement strand
CCGAGGTGATGCGCGCGTTCATCGAGCAGGTGGAGCGCGTGAACCCGAAGGTGAACGCCATCGTCACGTTCCTCCCCGACGAGGCGCTGAAGGAGGCGCAGCGCCTGGATCGCAGGCGCGGCCGCGGCGGTGACGTCGGCCCATTCGCAGGACTGCCGATCGCCTACAAGGACACCATCCCGACCAAGGGCATCCGCACTACGTTCGGTTCGCCGATCTATCGCGACAACGTGCCGGCCGAGGACCACGTGATCGTCGAGCGGCTGAAGGCGGCGGGCGCCATCACCCTCGGCAAGACGAACACGCCGGAGTTCGCGGCGGGCTCGCAGACCTTCAACGCGGTGTTCGGCACGACACTCAACCCGTGGGACTTGGACAAGACCTGCGGCGGCTCCTCGGGCGGTGCGGCAGTGGCGGTGGCGTGCGGCATGCTGCCATTCGCGGACGGCTCGGACTTGGGAGGGAGCCTGCGCAACCCCGGCAACTTCAACAACGTCGTGGGATTTCGCCCCAGCCCCGGGCGCGTGCCTGCCTGGCCGAACGTGGATGCGTTCTGGACGCTCTCGGTCATCGGGCCCGTCGCGCGCTCGGTGGACGATGCCGCCTTCCTGCTCTCGGCGATGGCGGGGCCGGACGCGCGCTCGCCCATCTCGATCGGCGAGCCGGGCAGCGTGTTCAACAAGCCGCTGCGCCGCGATTTCCGCAAGGTCCGGGTGGCGTGGTGGCCGGTGGATGGCGCTCGTCTTCGCGTAACCGGTGACGATGTCGTTCCCGTGGACCGGCGCGTGAGGGCGGTTCTGGAGCCGCGGCGCAAGGTCCTGGAGTCGCTCGGATGCGTCGTCGAGGATGCGTGCCCGGATCTCTCCGGCGCCACCGAGGCTTTCGGCGTGCTGCGCGCGCTCAACTTCGTGCAGCGCTACGGGAAGCTCCTGGAGAAGCACCGCGGCCAGATGAAGCCCGAGGTGGTGTGGGAGATCGAGCAGGGCATGAAGCTCGATGGCCCAACGGTTGCGCGTGCCTTGGCGATGCGCTCGGACCTCTACCGGCGCATGCGCGAGTTCATGGCCCGTTACGACTTCCTCTGCTTGCCCGTGAACCAAGTGCCGCCGTTTCCCGCGAAACAGACGCACGTGACGCAGATCGAGGGGGTGAAGCTCGAAACCTACTTCGACTGGATGAAGACAGCGTTCTTTGTCACTCTCACCAGCCACCCGGCGATCTCTGTGCCTGCGGGGTTCACGGCGGACGATCCGCCGCTGCCGGTCGGGCTGCAGATCGTGGGGCGGTATCGGGACGACGTGGGCGTGTTGCAGCTTGCGCACGCGTTCGAGGAAAGGACGCTCGTCGGAACGAGGCACCCGGACCTCGCCACCTCGCCCGCACGGCGTCTTGACATCTGATGTTCGATGCATTAGCATCTGATGCATGAGAACGACCCTCGATATCGCCGATGACGTGCTTCAGGCCGCCAAGGAGCGCGCGCGTCGAGAGAACAAGACAGCCGGCGAGGTCATCTCGGAGCTCGCACGCGCGGCACTGACTGCGCCCGCGTCCCTTCCCCGCACGGCAGAGCCGCGAGCGCACTACGGCCTTCGACCGTTTCCCAAGCGAGGAGGGGTAGTCACCAACGAGCGAATCGACAGGCTGCGCGAAGACGACGCGTACTGATGCGCTCGCTGCTGGATGTGAATGTGGTGATCGCCTTGCTGGACGCGGACCATTCGCTGCACGCGTCGGCCACCCGCTGGTTCGCCGACAACGCCAAGGAAGGGTGGTCTTCGTGCCCGATCACCCAGAACGGCTGTGTGCGCGTCATGTCGCACCCAAGCTATCCCAATCCGCTTCCCGTTGGCGCGATCGTCGAGCGGCTGGCGCAGGCCACTGCCCATGCGCTGCATGAATTCTGGCCCGACGACGTGAGCTTCCTGGATTCGCAACTCCTGGATCCGGCTCGCGTCCACGGGCCACGGCAAGTGACCGATCTCTACCTGCTCGCGCTCGCCGTCGCCCATCGGGGCCGGCTCGTGACGTTCGACCAGTCCATACCCCTGGCCGCGGCCCCTGGCGCGCAAAAAAGGCACCTGCTGGTGATCTGAGAGCGGGTGGAGCAACGGCCCCAGGCAACAGAAAAGAAAAGGGCCGCGCCGACCTGCGGCGACGGCCCCTCGTCCCGGTTTGCTTACAGTCCCGGAGACTGGTCGACCTGGTACAGCGGTGACAGCCCCGCGCGCTCGTCCACGGGCGCGGTGCGAATGGCGATCTCCTCGCCACTGCCCTCGCCCGAGCGTGCCGACGCGCTACGCGGCAGGTCGATCACCACGCGCTCCGCTCGCACCGGCGCGGGCAGCGAGATGGCCACGGGTTCGGGAATCGCGACCGGCTCGGGAATGGCGACGGGTTCAGGAGCGATCACGATGGTCTCCGTCGTCGTCATGTCCACCGGCGGCGAGATCATGTCGGCGGCGCTGGCCTGGCTCGCGGCTTGCTGTTCATCGAGCAGGCGGGTATCCAAGTCGCCGCTGATCACCTGGGCGCCGCCCGCGCCCACTGCCGCGATGCCCAGCACGGGAAGAAGAACGGCGATACCGCGTTTGAGTTTCAGATTCATTGAGTCTTCTTGCATGACGTAGGGTGAAGCGCTGAAAACGCGCCTCACCCTCTCGGATGCACGAATGCCGGCGAGGTTCAGTGTTTCGTTGCGTTCCGCTGTCGTCGTTCAGCGACGCGAAAGCGCCACTTACCAGCGCAAAGGATCGACGCGATACAGCTTCTGCAGTTCCTCGTACAACGCGGGATGCATCGACGCCATCGCCTGCGGCTGCTCGAAGAACACTTCCGTGGCCACCGCGAAGAACTCCGCGGGATTGGTCGCGCCGTAGTAGCTGAACAGCGACATCTGTCCGGTGGTCGCGCATTGCTGCAGCATCGCGAACTCGTACCCCAATACTTGCGACCACTGCGGATAGCGGTGGCGGGAGCCGAGCCACGGCGCACCGTTCGCGTAGCCCTTCTGCTGGTCGAGTTGGTGCGCGAACTCGTGGATCACTACGTTGCGGCCATCGTCGACGACGGCGGCCCCCTCGAGCGCGTCTTCCCAGGAGATCACCACCTGGCCGTTCGTCCACGATTCACCCGAGAGCGCTTGGCGCTCCTCCTGCAGCACGCCCGAGGGCTCGGCGCGCACGCGCTCGATCACGAAGGCACCCGGGTACACCAGGATCTGCTGCAGCTTCGGGAAGTAATCCGTCTTGCGATTGAGGATCAGCAGGCAAGCCTGCGCGGCGATCGTGACGCGCACCTCGTCGGAGATGACGACACCGTCGCAACCGATGAACCCTTTCTCCGACACGAACACCTGGATGTGCCGTTCGAGTTGGCGCTGGAGGTCGGGAGTCAGGCGGCGGAAGTAGGGGACGCGCCGGTCGAGGATTCCGCGCCACGCGGCCGGGAAGGGCTTCGCCCTCAACCCCCTGCGGCGGCGCTCGACCAGGAGCGGTCCCGCGATTACCCACGTTACGTATAGGGTCAGCAGGCAGCCGAGGATGAGGAGG
>JBKJYC010000025.1:0-4795 GCA_046715885.1 Usitatibacter sp. | reverse complement strand
CCCTTAGCCTGCAAAGGGGTCTGTCCCCTTGCCCCAATTAATTCATGCCGGGAGGCGGAATTCCGCTCGAAATCGCGAAACTACGTACGGCGAACGCAGCACGACCACACACCCGGTGACGCGCCAGGTGGATCGCCGCGCCGATTCGCGGGCGGGTTTCCTCGTTGAATCGCCAGACGTAGCGCAGGAATTCCAGGTCGAGGCGTGGTAGGTGCCGTCCATGACCCAGGCGTCGCGGTCCGCGAGCGTACGCACCGTCCGGCGCCACTGTTCCTCGGGAGGCTGGGTCCAGCCCGGGCCCCAGTACTCGCGATCGAGGAGCACCAGGGGAAGGTTCAGGCGCGAGGCGAGCCAGCGGGCGAGCCTGGTCTTGCCCGAGCCGCTGCAGCCGATCACGAGGATGCGCTTCACCTTGAAATGCTAGGCCAAAAAAGAAGGGCGCCGCAACGGCGCCCTCGAATGCTGCCCCAACCAAAAGAAGAGAAGTCACCCATCAAGTGGCTCCGCAAGACTGACAGCCCGCGCGCGCGGCGAGTTCCCGGGAATTTCCTCACGCCCGGTATCAGCGGACCGGATCGCGAAGGCGTCCCGGTATAATTTCTCTTTGCACACGCAAAGTTAAGAAGCTCCATGGAACCGCAATACCACCCGAAAGCGATCGAGTCCAAGGTCCAGCAGGCGTGGACCGCCACGAAGGCCTTCGTGGCGCCCGACGCCTCGCCCAAGCCGAAGTACTACTGCGTCTCGATGTTCCCCTACCCGTCGGGCAAGCTGCACATGGGGCACGTGCGCAACTACACGATCAACGACGCGCTCTACCACTTCCTGCGCATGAAGGGCATGAACGTGCTCTTCCCGATGGGATGGGACGCGTTCGGCCTGCCCGCGGAGAACGCGGCCATGGCCAACAACGTGCCGCCCGCCAAGTGGACGCGGGACAACATCGCCTACATGAAGAAGCAATGCCAGGCGATGGGCTGGGCGATCGACTGGACGCGCGAGGTCGCGACCTTCTCGCCCGAGTACTACCGCTGGAACCAGTGGTTCTTCCTGCGCCTGCGCGAAAAGGGCATCGTCTACCGGAAAACCGGCGCGGTGAACTGGGACCCGGTGGACCAGACCGTGCTCGCCAACGAGCAGGTGATCGACGGCAAGGGCTGGCGCACCGGCGCCACGGTCGAGAAGCGCGAGATCCCGATGTGGTACATGCGGATCACGCAGTACGCCGATGAGCTGTTGGATGCCCTGGACGGGCTGGGCTGGCCCGAAAAGGTGAAGCAGATGCAGAGGAACTGGATCGGCCGCTCGGCGGGCGTCGAGTTCACGCTGCCCTACGACGAGGAGACGGCGCGGCGCATGGCCGACGCGAATACGGGGCTCAAGGTCTTCACCACGCGCGCCGACACGATCATGGGCGTCACCTTCGCCGCCGTCGCCGCGGAGCATCCGCTCGCCATCGAGGCCGCGAAGGGCAACACAGCGCTCGCCGCTTTCATCGAGGAATGCCGCAAGGGCGGGGTGCAGGAGGCCGAGCTGGCCACCCTGGAGAAGAAGGGCCTGCGCACCGGGCTGCACGTGCTGCATCCCTTCACGAATGAAAAGGTCGAGGTCTGGGTCGGCAACTACGTGCTCATGGGCTACGGCGAGGGCGCCGTCATGGGCGTGCCGGGGCACGACGAGCGCGACTTCGCGTTCGCCAAGCAGTACGGCCTGCCGATCAAGCAGGTGATCGACGTGGGCGGCCAGGCCTACTCCACCGATGCGTGGGAGGCGTGGTACGACGCTTCCGGCCACAACGTGCATTCCGGAAAGTACGACGGGCTCGATCAAGGTGCATCGATCGACGCGGTGGCGCGAGACCTCGAGGCCCTGGGCCTTGGCGTCAAGCGCATCCAGTACCGCTTGCGCGACTGGGGCATCTCGCGCCAGCGCTACTGGGGCACGCCGATTCCGATCATCCTTTGCCCGAAATGCGGCGACGTCGCCGTGCCCGACGATCAGCTGCCGGTGGTGCTCCCGGACAACCTGGTGCCCGACGGCCACGGCAACCCGCTCGCGAAGACGCCTTCGTTCCACGAAACGAAGTGCCCCACGTGCGGCGGCGCGGCGAAGCGCGAGACGGACACGATGGACGTCTTCGTCGATTCGTCTTGGTACTTCATGCGCTACGCGTGCCCCGACGCGAAGGCGATGGTCGATGGGCGCGCCGACTACTGGATGCCGATGGACCAGTACATCGGCGGCATCGAGCACGCGATCCTGCATCTTCTTTACGCGCGCTTCTGGACCAAGGCGATGCGCGATCTCGGGCTGGTGAAGATCGACGAGCCGTTCCTGAACCTGCTCACCCAGGGGATGGTGTTGAACCACATCTACTCGCGTCGCACCGCCAAGGGCGGGATCGAGTACTTCGCGCCCGATGAGGTGGAGGTCGAGCACGATGCCGAGGGGAAGGTCGTCGGCGCGAAGCTGAAGGGCGATGGCCAGCCGGTGAGCTACGACGGCATCGGCACCATGTCGAAGTCCAAGCGCAACGGCGTCGACCCCCAGGAAATGATCGAGCGCTACGGCGCCGACACCGCGCGCCTCTACGTGATGTCGGCCAACCCGCCAACCGATACGGTCCTGTGGTCCGACGAGAGCGTCGAGGGCTCGTTCAAGTTCCTGCGGCGGCTCTGGAAGCTGGTCTACGACCATCGGGAAGCGGGGATCGTCGAACCGCATCCCTCTTCCCCGGGAGAGGGCCTGTCCGGGGAGCTGAAGGCGCTTCGCTACAAGCTCCACCACACGATCGAGCGCGTTGCCGACGACTACGGCCGGCGCCTTCGCTTCGACACGCCGGTCGCGGCGGTGCGCGAGCTCCTCAATCTGTACGGCGACCTGCAGGACCGCAGCCCCGCCGCGCGCGCCGTGGCGCAGGAGGTCCTCGAAGGCGCCGTCGTCCTGTTGTCTCCGATCGTCCCGCACATCGCCACGGTCCTTTGGAGCGAGCTGCGCCCCGGCACGCTGCTGGTCGACCAACCCTGGCCCTCGGTCGACCCGGCCGCGCTGGTGCAGGACACCGTCGAGCTCGTGATCCAGGTGAACGGCAAGCTGCGCGGCCACCTGAACGTGCCCACCGGCGCCAGCAACGAGGACATCGAGCGCCAGGCGATGGCGAGCGAGGCGGTGCAGAAGTTCGCCAACGGCCAGAAGCCGAAGAAGGTCGTCGTGGTGCCGGGCCGGCTGGTGAATGTCGTTGTTTAAGGGCGCCTGGGTCCCCGCCCCCCGACAACTGCGCTCGGGGGCAGGCTCCGCGGTGATGGCGATCCTGCTGGCCGCGTGCGGCTTCCAGCTCCGCGGCGATTCGCCCACCGGCCTGAAGACGCTCTATGTCTCGACCGACATGCCCTCGCAGGTGGCCGTGGATATCCGCCGCACGCTCGCCTCGACGCCCACGCGCCTCACGCGGGCCTCGACGGAGGCCGAGGCGCACCTGCGCATCCTCACGGAAGTCCGCGAGAAGGCGATCTACACCATCACCGGCGCGGGCCGCGTGTACGAGTACCAGCTGCGCCTCATCGTCACCTACCAGATGAACGTGCCCGGCCAGGACGATCCCGCGATCCCTACTTCCGAGATCGACCTGCGGCGCATCGTCACGTATAGCGAGAGCGCGCCGCTCGCGAAGGAAGCCGAGGAGCAGCTCCTCTATCGCGACATGGTGGCCGACGCCGCTGCGCAAATCCTGCGGCGCATCTCGATCGTGCGCCGCGAGGGCTAGGTGAAGGTCCCGGTCCGCAGCCTCGACGCGCACCTCGGCAAGGGCCTTGGTCCGCTCTACGTGGTCTATGGCGCCGAGGCTTTGATCGCGCTGGATGCCGCGGACCGCATTCGCGCCGCTGCCCGCGTTGCGGGGTTCGGCGAGCGCGAGGTACTCACAGCCGAGCCCGGTGCCGACTGGGGCAAGCTCGCGGCGGCCGCGTCGAACCTGTCGCTCTTCGCCGCGCAGCGCCTGGTGGAGCTGCGCGTCCCCACGGGCAAGCCCGGCAGCGAGGGCTCGAAGGCGATCGTCGCCTATTGCGCCAGGCTTCCCGCCGATACGATCACGCTGGTCACCCTGCCCGACCTCGACTGGCAGCAGCTCAAGTCGGCGTGGTTCGAGGCGCTGGGCGCCGCGGGTGCGATGGTCGAGGCGAAGGCGGTCACGCGCGACGAGCTGCCCGATTGGCTCGCCGGGTGCCTGGCGCGGCAGAAGCAGCGCGCCTCGGTGGAGACGCTCGAATGGCTAGCCGACCGCGTGGAAGGCAACCTCCTCGCGGCCCGCCAGGAGGTGGAGAAGCTGGGCCTGTTGCTACCCGAGGGCGAGATCTCGCTGGAGGCGATCCGCGAGGCCGTCACCGACGTGTCGCGCTTCGAACGCGACGGGCTGCTCGAGGCGATCCACGCGGGCGACGGCACCCGGATCGCGCGCGTGGTCGCTTCCCTGGAGGCCGAGGGCGAGCCGCTGCCACTGCTGCTGTGGACGCTCGCCGAGGAGCTGCGCCTGCTGATGGCGCTGTGCGCGGGGCAGCGCCCGCGGCGCTTCTTCCCGCCCGATCGCATGGCCGCGCTCGCCAGGACCGCGAAGCGCCACGACGCGGCCAGCCTGGCGCGCGAACTCTTGCGGGCCCACCGGATCGACCGCATGATTAAAGGCGTCGAGACTGGCGACCCGTGGGACAACGTGCTCGAGATGTCGCTCGGGCTCTCCGGGCGTCCGGTCCTGAGGATGCAAGCGGCCTGACCATGCCCAACGACCTGAACGCAGCCACCG
>JBKJYC010000024.1:0-2643 GCA_046715885.1 Usitatibacter sp. | reverse complement strand
GGGGGGGGGCGTTGCCGGGGGGGGGGGTTGTCCGGGGGGGGGCCCGCGCCCCCCCCCCCCGCCAGTTGGTCCGCTACGAGCTGCGCCTCGGGGAGATGCGCGGCGGTGTAGACGCGCTTCAGAAGCGGATCGAAACGGCTGCCGTGATGCCGTCCTCGGTGATGTTCTCGCGGCTGAAGACCTTGAAGTACGTGACGCCTACGCCCACCCAGTCGTTGATCCGGCCGCGCACGCCGCCGTAGGCCGTCACGAACGAGTTGTCGGGCCGGTAGCCCTCGATCTCGTACACCATGCCGATGGCGCCGAGCGAGCGCACCGTCGCGGGCACGAAGCGCGGATCGTCGCGCCGCTCCTTGTCGGCCGTGACGCGCACCCAGGGGGTCCAGTTGCCGATGTCGACGGAGGCGCGCGCGCCGAGGCGCCAGACCTCCGAGCGGCGCTTCTGGGTGCCGATGGTGAGCGCACCCGTGATCGGAGCGCCGCCGGTGGGCGACTCGTCGAAGGTGTTCACTTCCACGTTCTGCACGGCGAGCACGGCCGTCGGGCCGATCTTGAAGCGGCCGATCGGGAAGTCGTAACCGACATTCACGAAGGCCGAGGCGTTCGAGGCCTCCGGGCGCGCCTCGAAGGTACGGCGCACGTTGCCCAGCCGCAGGTCGCGTCGGGTGTCGTTGTAGTCGCTGTCGCCCACCGAGACCGCGGCGTTGACGTAGAGGCGCTCGCCCTGCATCCCGGCGAAGAGCGAGTACGTGTTCTCGTTGAAGCGATAGCCGCCCATGCCGTTGCCGAAGATCGCGTTGTAGCGCGTGCGGCCGTACGCCGCGCCCACTACCACGGTCTCGGAAACGCGCGCCGCCACACCCACCGTGAACGTGCTGCCGTCCGCGCGCTGCTGCTGGAGGCCCTGGATCGCGTCGGTGTCGAAGTCCGCGCGATCGACCGCGACGAACGCGCCGACCTTGCCCACGGTGCCCACGAGTCCCGACTGGACGCCCGCGGCGAGCGTGCGCACGTGCGCTTCGCGAGCCCGCAACGCCGTCTCCGGAAGCAGCGAGTACTGCGCGGGGCCATCGATCAGCCCTTCGACGTAGTTGGCGAGGATGGCCTGCGCGGCCGGCGTCGGGTGCACGCCGTCGGCGAACAGGAAGCCCTGCCCACCCGCGACGATGTTGGCCGCCGTGCAGAACTGCGAGCTCGGCGTGGCCGTGATGGGCGGGAACGGACCGCACGCCTGGCCGGTCACGTTGGTGAACCCGAAGGCGGCGGCATTGCCGCGCACATCGGAGAAGAGCCCGAAGGTATCCACCGGGATCGCGCGGACGCCGGCAGCGGCGAGGCCCGTGAACAGTGTCGTGTTGAAGCCGGCCGAGATCGCGGTAATCGAGGCGGCGGTCGCGGCTCCCGCGGCTTGAACCGAGGGCGTGGCGCCGACGTCGGGCAGCGCGAAGACCAGGATGTAGCGGGCGCCCGCGGCTTGCAGCCGCGCGATCTGCCCGACCTCCGCCGTGGCGGCGGCGAGCACGTTGGTCTGGAACTGCGCGGACGTGATGGCGCCGGCCTGCAGCAGGCCGATGTTCTGCAGGATGTCATTCCCGCCACCCCACACCGCATAGAGCGCGTTCGGGTCGGCCGCACCACCGCCGGCGGCGAGGAATTCGTCGATCTGCGTGCTGACCGGGCGCTGCGCCGCGCCGGGCGGGGTGCTCGCCGAAGGCAGCGCCACGCGCGCACCGCCCTGCGCGAAGATCGTGCCGCCGGCGTTGCTGGGCCGGGGATTGGTCACGCCGTAGTGCGCGGCCACCAGCTCGGACCACACCGGGCCGGGGTTGATCGTGAAGCGGCCCAGGGTCGCGACCAGGGACGGAGGAAGGCCCAGGGATGCGAGGAAGCCGCGGAAATAGCCGGCGTCGGAGAGGCTGTCGCCGAACACATACACGTTGCTGAACTGGGCCGCGCCGGACTCGGCGGAACCGAAGGCGGCGAAGAGGGAAAAGACCAGGGCGGGAATGATGCGTTTCTTGGTTTTCATGTGTACTCCTCCTTGTGGCGGCAATCTTCGCATAACGGCATGTTCCCTGCACCCGAGCTATGCACCCGAGTCCAGGAGCGGATGCAGGGGGCGCCGCGGCACGTTGGCGATGTCGAAATTGATCGCGGAAAGCAGCAGGTGCCCGCCCAGCAGCACCGGGAGGGCGGCCAGCATCACGGTGCCGCTGGTCGCGGGCACGCCGCTTTGCACGCTCACGTACCAGCGCCACAGGCCGAACGCCGCTCCGCCACCGAGCATCAACGCCGCGAGAACGAGCTGCACGGTGCCCGCGTTGAAATCGCGCAGGAAGTAGTTGTAGAAGATCCGCTTGAAGAACCGCCCCAGGTAGCGGGCCGGGAAGCGCAGCGCCACCCGGCCCACGCGAAGATGGCTCGGCGCGCCGTCGTAGCGCGCCACCATCGGCATGTCGACCACCACCGCGCGCAGCGTTCCGAGGCGAAAGAGCATGTCGGACTCGAAGAAGTAGTCGTCGGCGATCTTGTCCAGCGGCAGCCGCGCGGCGACCCGGGCGTGGATGGCGACGAAGCCGTTGGTGGGATCCATCACGTCCCAGTAGCCGCTGGCCGCCTTGTTCACGAGCGAGAGCATGGCGT
>JBKJYC010000023.1:0-4891 GCA_046715885.1 Usitatibacter sp. | reverse complement strand
GTCGAGGATGATCACGCCGTCGGGCAGGGCCCGGGCAGCTTCCCGCCAGCGCCCCACCGTGCGCGCGAGATCGGCCTCGCGCCGGCCCGCTTCGCGGCGCGAGCGATGCAGCAAGGCATGCAATTCGTCCCAGATCCCCATGACGCGGGGCTCGCTCCGGGCGTCGCCCTTCTCCAGCCATCGGCCCATGGCGTAGAGGTGGCGCAGATGGTGGAAGACGACCACTGCCAGCTGGACCGCGAGCGCGCCCCAGCCCCACGCCGGGCCCATCACCAGGCCGGCCACCAGCGAGATGACGGCGGCGCCCGCCAGGAAGAGGACGCTCACCAACACCCGCGACGCGATGCGGGAATCTCTCATGACCGCCCGGAAGCTAGTCCGTGGAACGGAAAAGATACCCCGCGCCGCGCACCGTCTCAACCAGCTTGTCGTGGCCCGAGGGCGAGATGGCATCGCGCAACCGGCGGATGTGCACGTCCACGGTCCGATCCTCGATGAAGACGTGGTCGCCCCAGACGTGGTCGAGGATCTGCGCGCGGCTGTAGACGCGGTCGGGGTGGGTCATGAAGAAGTGCAGGAGCTGGAATTCGGTCGGGCCCATCTTGAGGGTGGCCTTGCCGCCCTTCACCAGCCGCGTGGCCGGGTTCAGCACCAGGCCGCGGATCTCGACCTGCTCCTGGGTCAGCTGCGGCGCCCGGCGCCGCAGGACGGCCTGGATCCGCGCGTCGAGCTCGCGCGGCGAGAAGGGCTTGGTGACATAGTCGTCGGCGCCGCTCGCGAGCCCCTCGACCTTGTCGTCGTCGCCGGCCCTGGCGGTCAGCATGATGATCGGCACTTCGCGCGTGCGTGACTCGGCGCGCAACCGCCGCGTGATGATGGGGCCGGACCCGTCGGGCAGCATCCAGTCGAGGAGGATCA
This sequence comes from Usitatibacter sp., assembly GCA_046715885.1. GTDB lineage: Bacteria > Pseudomonadota > Gammaproteobacteria > Burkholderiales > Usitatibacteraceae > Usitatibacter. The sequence goes on along the minus strand of JBKJYC010000023.1, from coordinate 3,973 downwards.
CGTCCGGAAGCGCGGCGCTGAGCTCCCGGTAGGCCTCCTCGGCGTTGGCGGCTCCGCGCACGGTGTAGCCGCTGCGCTTCAGGCTGGCGGCGATCAGCTCCTGGATGGATGGCTCATCCTCGACGACGAGGACATCCGCGGCCATCAGCCCAGGGCCTCGCGCTCCAGCTCCGCGAGCGGGATATGGCGGACGTCGCGGCCCTTCACGATGTAGATCACGTGCTCCGCGATGTTCTTCGCGTGGTCGCCGATGCGCTCGAAGGCTTTCGCGACCCAGACGATGTTGAGCGAGGTCGAGATGGTGCGCGGGTCTTCCATCATGAAGGTGATCAGCTGGCGGATGATCGAGCGGAACTCCTCGTCGATCGCCGCATCCTCGCGGCAGACGTGCGCCGCCGCCGCCGCGTCGAGGCGTGCGAAGGCATCGAGCGAGCGGCGCAGCATGCCGACGCCGATCTCCGAAAGGTGGCCCACGGTGGTGAGCTTGAGGTTGCCCACGCCGGTGCGCCCCGCGTGGATCTCGCGGGCCATGCGGGCGATCTTCGCGGCCTCGTCGCCGATGCGCTCCAGGTCCGTGACGGTCTTGCTCACCGCGAGGATCAGGCGCAGGTCCGAGGCGGCGGGCTGGCGGCGCACGATGATCTGCCCCAGGTCGCCGTCGATGGCGAGCTCGAGCTCGTTCACCTTCGCGTCCGCCGCGATCACCTGGTCGATGCGCGTGAGGTCGCCGTCCATGTAGCCGGCGACGGCGGCGCGGATCTGGGACTCGACCAGCCCGCCCATCTGCATCATGCGCGAGCGGATGGTTTCCAGGTCATGGTCGTACTGCTTGCTGATGTGTTCGGTCATGGGTGTCCTCTGCGCGGAGGATAGACCACCAGTGTGACAGTTACATTACGGAGCGTCGAGGTCGGGCCTCGCGATCAGGCGCGCGGGGTCACCCCGGGAGCTTGAACGCCGGCGGGCGAAGGCGGCCCAGGCAGGACACGTCCAGCGCCGCGGGGCGCGGGCGCTCGAAGAAGCGCGCGAGCAGCTCGTCGGCGCATTCCATGCCCTCGAGGCCTTCGGGAATATGCCCCAGGGCCTTCACTTCCACCACGCGGCTCACCGGGAATTCGCGCGCGGCGCGGTGGGCCCATTCGACCGGCGTGACGTGGTCGAGCTCCCCAGCGAGGAACAGCACCGGAACGCGCGAGCGCGGACGCGCGCCCGGCCCCGGTGGGACGCGCGGCACGCGCCAGAGCCGGCAGGCCGCGGTCTGCTCGTCGATGCGATAAGTCCCGAGGAAGGTCCCGGCGGTGGCCGCCGCGCGCTCCGCGGGCAGGATGTGCATCGTGTCCTCGGCGCACGTGACCGAGAGGTACAGCCCCGCGGCGATGAAGCCGCCCGTGGGCCTGGAGAGCTCGCGCAGTGGCCGCTCGTTGCCGCGCGCGAACTGCGCGATCAGTCCGGGGACGAGCGCGTGCTCGCGCGCGCCGGCGAGCACGTTGCGAAACGCCTCCGCCCGGGGCTTGCCGCGCAGCTGCGCCTGGGCCGTCGCCCACGCGGCCGGGAGCCCAGGGTACGCCGAAGAGCAGGTCGAGTCGGCGAGGCACCGCGCCACCAGGCGGTCGGCCACGGATTGCGCGTTGCGCGCGTGCCAGAGGGGCAGCTTCGCGCCATCGGCCACCGTTCCGAAGAGCGCCATCGCATGGACGCGGTTCGGAAAACGCCGCGCGTACTCCTGCGCAAGCCGCGTGCCGTAGGAGAGCGCGGCGATGTCGATGCGGGCATGGCCGAGACCGGCGCGCACGGCGTCGAGGTCGCGCACGGCGTCACGCGTGGTGTAGCGCGACAGGTCGGCAAAGCGCTGCAGCTCCTCGCGGCAGCGGCGCACCGCTTCGGGCGGATACATGCCCGTGAAGGGATCGATGGCTTCCAGCGCCGGACAACGCAGCGGATTCGAGCGTCCGGTGCCGCGCTGGTCCACGAGCACCACGTCGCGGTGCCGGCGATGGATGCGCCCCTCCGTGGCGTAGTAGGGGGCCGCGCCGGTGGCGGCCACGCCCGGTCCTCCCGCGAGGTCGTAGAGCGCGGGACGCCAACGATCGCGCTGCTCGGCCGGCAACACGACGATGTACAGCTCGATGCGCCTGCCGGGTGTGGAACGCGCTCCCTTCCTGGCGGGCGGCGTGTTCCAGTTCTCGGGCACCGCAAGCTGTCCGCATTGCACCTTTCCCGGCACGCCCGGGACCTCGCAGGGCTGCAGGCGGATCGTGGCCGCGCCCGCCAGGCCCGCGCTCGAGAGCACCGCGAGCGCGAAGGACGCGAGGAGCACCCCGCGCATCAGGCGTCCGGGTCGAACCAGACGGCGCGGTTGTGGGTGGAGTTGAGGTCGCTCATTGTTCCTCCGGGGTGGACTGCGTCAGTCCGTGCGCAGGGCCTTCGGCTCCGCGTCCAGCTTGCCGCCCCTCTCCAGCCGCTCGTACTCGGAGATGACCTGCGCGCCCAGCAGCAGCAGGATCGCGGCGAACTCCAGGCTGAGCAGGATCACGATGGCCGTGGTGAAGGAGCCGTACACGGTGCTCACCTGCGACAGGGTCTCGAAGTACCAGCTCAGCACGTGGCGCGTGATCTCCCAGAGCACCGTGGCGGTCACGCCGCCGATCAGCGCGACGCGAAACGAGGGCCGGCCCACCGGCATTACCAGGTAGATCGAGGTGATGAGCAGCACCTCGCCGAAGACGCCGATCGCGTAGAGCAGCACGCGGGAGATGCTGTCGTTGTCGAAGCGCTCGAGGGCGCCGGCCATCAGCGTCACCAGCAGCAGCCCGACGCCCAGGAGCAGGATGTACAGGTAGGGCAGCACCGCGGAGATGAGGAAGTGCCGGCGGCGGATCGCCACGCGGTGCAGGAAGATCACCGACATCGCGTTCTCGAGCACGGTGAAGGCGAGCGAGCTGAAGAAGATCATCGTGACCACCAGCACCCAGCCCGCGAGGTGGCGGTACTCGAGGAAGGCGGAGAGCTCGCGCACGATGGCATCCCCCTGGCCCGGCACCACCCACTCGACGTAGCGCCCGATGGTGGAGAGCAGCTCGGCCGCCTCGATGAAGTGCGAGAGCGCGATCACGCACAGGATCAACAGCGGCACGATGGAGAGGAGCGCGTAGTAGGCGACGGCGCCGGCGAGCAGCATGCCCTGGTTGGCCTTGAAGGCCTTCAGGACCCGCACGACGAACTTCCAGAGCGTCTTCACGCCAGCGCCCGGTGGATGTCGGCGGCGCGCCTCACGCGAAAGCCCTGCAGGCCAGCGCGGCGCGCTCCGGCGGCGTTTTCCTCCAGATCGTCGAAGAAGGCAATCCGGCTCGCGGGAACACCGATCCGCTCCACCACGCGGCGGAACGCCACGGCCTCGGGCTTGCGGGCGCCGAGCTCGAAGGAGGTGAACACGCCTTTGAAGCGGGAAAGCATCGCGGCGTACCGGGTGGACCAATGGGCCCAGTGGGCCCGGTTGGTGTTGGAGAAGAGATAGAGCGGGTAGCGGTGCGACAGTTCCTCGACCAGCCGCCCGGTCTCGGCCTCGGGCTCGAGGAAGATCGCGTTCCAGCCTTCCAGCAGGCGCTCGTCCGGGAGGTCGAGCCCGAGCGCGGCGCGAAGGTGCCCGAAGTAGGCGGCCCCGTCGATCTCGTCGCGCTCGTAGGCGCGAAACGCCGCGTCGTGGGAGAAGCGCGGGTGTACTGCGGCGGGCGGCTGATGGGCGGCCGCCGCCCAGGCGCTGGTGGCGCGCGCGAAGTCGATCGGCACCAGCACGTTTCCGAAGTCGAACAGAAGCGCGTCCACCGGCGTCTGGACTCGCCGCACAGGGTCGGTCGACAAACCCGTCATGCGAACGATCTCCTTGTCAGTCCATCGCCGCGTCTCCGCGTTGCAGCCGATCTTGCCGGCAATCGAGCCGATCGCGGACCCCTGCGAGTCATGCTCGCCCTGGTGC
>JBKJYC010000022.1:0-3540 GCA_046715885.1 Usitatibacter sp. | reverse complement strand
CCGTGAAGACGGAATCTACGTCGATGGCACCTTTGGCCGCGGCGGGCACAGCGCGGCCATCCTCGCCCGTCTCGGTGTTCGCGGAAGACTTCTCGCTCTTGATCAGGACCCCGAGGCGCTATCGCATAGCGCGCTCGAAGATCCGCGTCTTGAGCTGATCCACGCGAGGTTCTCGACGATGAAAGCCGCGCTCGCCGCGAGGAACATCGACCGCGTGGCGGGCGTACTGCTCGACCTCGGGGTCTCCTCGCCGCAGCTGGACACTCCCGGACGCGGCTTCAGCTTCATGCGGGACGGCCCGCTCGACATGCGCATGGACACGACACGCGGCGAGACAGCCGCGGAGTGGATCGCGCGCGCCGACGAACAAGAGATCAGGGAGGTGATCTGGCGCCATGGGGAAGAACGGTTTGCTAAACAGGTTGCAGGAGCGATTGTTGCGGCAAGGCAGCTCGCCCCGATCCTCACCACCCGGCAACTTGCCGAGATCGTGGGTCGCGCGGTTCGGACACGCGAGCCGGGCCAGCACCCGGCGACCCGCACGTTTCAAGCTCTTCGGATTCACGTCAATCAGGAGCTTGAAGAGCTGGCGGTGACTCTCCCGCAGGCGGTGGAAGCGCTCGGCCCCGGCGGCCGGCTCGCGGTGATCAGCTTCCACTCCCTCGAGGACCGCATCGTGAAGAACTTCCTGCGCGACGCGGCGACCGCGGACAAGCTGCCGAAGAACGTCCCGGTCCGCGCGAAGGACATCCCGCCCGCGCCCCTGCGGCTGGTCGGCAAGGCGACCAAGCCTTCGGAGGCCGAGGTGAGGCGCAACCCGCGCGCGCGCAGCGCCGTGCTGCGCGTGGCCGAGAAGAACTGACATGGCCCGCGCCAACCTGCTCCTGCTGGCATTGCTGGTCGCATGCGCGATCGGCGTGATCTCGTCCCAGCACCGGGCGCGCCAGGCTTTCATCGACCTCGAGACCGAGCAGGCCACGGCCAAGAAGCTGCAGGAGGAGTACACGCAGCTGCAGTTGGAGCAGGGCACCTGGGGCACGCACAAGCGGGTCGAGGCGGTGGCCTCGAGGTCGCTGGCCATGAAGCTGCCCGATGCATCGTCGACCGTGGTGGTGACGCTGGTTGCCTCCTCCGTGGACGGTCAAAAATGAGATTCGAGAAGCGCACCCCGCAACTGCGCCTGAAGCTCGAGGGCTGGCGCTCGCGCCTGGTGCTGGCGCTGGTGGCCTGCGGCTTCGCGCTGCTGGCCGGGCGCGCGTTCTTTCTCCAGGGGCTCAACACCGGATTCCTGCAGGCGAAGGGCGAGGCGAGATATGGCCGCGTGCTCGAGCTGCCGGCCTCGCGCGGGATGGTGCGCGACCGCAACGGCCAGGCGCTCGCCATCTCCACGCCGGTGGAGTCGATCTGGGCCAGCCCCGAGGACGTGGAGGTCAGCGACAAGCAACTGCGCGCACTCGCCGCCACCCTCGCGATGGATGCTGCCGAGCTTCGCCACAAGTTCGCCCAGAAGGATCGGCAGTTCGTCTTTCTCAAGCGCCAGATTTCGCCCGAACAGGCGGTCAAGGTGATGGAGCTGGGTGTGCCCGGGGTCTTCCAGCAACGCGAGTACCGCCGCTTCTATCCCGCGGGCGAACTGATGGCTCACGTGGTGGGCTTCACCGGCATCGACGACAACGGCCAGGAAGGCATCGAGCTCGCGCAGCAGAAGCGCCTGAAGGGCGCCCCAGGCAGCCGCCAGGTGATCAAGGACCGCAAGGGCCGGATCGTGGAGGACGTAGGCAGCCTGCGCCTGCCGCGCGACGGCGAGGCGGTGACGCTCTCCATCGACCAGCGCCTGCAGTTCCTGGCGCACAAGGAATTGAAGGCGGCGGTGGAAGCGAACAAGGCGAAGGGCGGCTCGATGGTGATCCTGGACGCGAAGACCGGTGAGGTCCTGGCTCTGGTGAACCAGCCCGACTACAACCCCAACAACCGCTCCAACGTGACCGGCAGGCAGACGCGCAACCGCTCGGTCACCGACGTCTTCGAGCCTGGCTCGACGCTCAAGCCGTTCACCATCGCCGCGGCGCTGGAATCCGGCCTGGTGAGGCCCTCGACGCTGGTGCAGACCGGGGCCGGAGCGCTCGCCATGGGCGGCTGGACGATCAACGACTCGCATCCCAACGGGACGATCTCCGTTGCCCAGGTGATCCAGAAGTCCTCCAACATCGGCACCGCGAAGATCCAGCTGCAGATGCCCGCCGAGCGCATGGGCACGCTCTACCGCGAGCTCGGCTTCGGCCTGCCGCCCGCGACCGGATTCCCCGGCGAGGCCAAGGGACTGCTGCGGCCGTGGAGTACCTGGAAGCCGATCGAGATGGCGACGATGTCCTATGGTCACGGCATCGGCGTCTCGCTGCTGCAGGTGGCGCGCGCCTACACGATCTTCACCAACGACGGCCACTTGCTGCCGCTCTCGCTGCTCAAGCGCGACTCGCACGCCCTCGGCAAGCCGCTCATGTCCGCGGACACCGCGCTGCAGGTGACGAAGATGATGGAGCTGGCGGTGCTGCCGGGCGGCACTGCCCCACGCGCGCAGGTGCCGGGCTACCGCGTGGCGGGAAAGACGGGCACCGCTCACAAGGCCGAGAACGGCGGCTACGCCGAACACAAGTACGTCTCGTCCTTCGTCGGCTTCGGGCCGGTCTCCAGCCCGCGCTTCATCGTCGCGGTGATGATCGACGAGCCCGCCACGGCGAAGTACTACGGCGGCGACGTCGGCGCTCCGGTGTTCGCATCGGTGATGGGCAGCGCGCTGCGCATGATGTCGGTGCCGCCCGATGCGCCGGGAACGCTGAACGTGAAGGCCGACCCCCCGGCCGTGGCGCCGCAGGAAAAGCGGGTGCAGGGATGATCGCCGCCGCCGAGTTCGCCGTGCCCGCGGGTGTTCCCATCCTCGAGCACCTGGCGCAGATGGGCGTGCCGCTCGCCGACCTCACCGCGGACTCGCGCGCGGTGAAGCGCGGCTCGATCTTCGTGGCCTACCCCGGGACGGCGCGCGACGGCCGCGCGTTCATCGCCGATGCCCTCGCGCGGGGGGCGGCGGCGGTACTCTGGGAGCGCGAAGGCTTCGAATGGAACGAGCGCTGGGACGTGCCCAACCTCGCCGTCGAGAACCTGCGCAAGCGCGTGTCCGAGATCGCGGGCCACGTCTACGGCAATGCCTCGGATTCGCTCTGGATGACGGGCGTCACCGGCACCAATGGCAAGACGACCGTCTCGCAATGGGTGGCGCGCGCGATGGACGCCCTGGGGCGACGCTCCGCGGTGCTGGGCACGCTCGGCAACGGCCTGGTGGGCGAGCTCACCGAGGGGAAGAACACGACCCCCGACGCGATCGTGCTGCAGCGCCTGCTGGCCCATTACCTCAAGCGCGGCGCGCGCGCGGCCGCGATGGAGGTCTCGAGCCATGGCCTGGACCAGGGCCGCACCTCGGGCATCAAGTACGACGTCGCCGTCTTCACCAACCTCACGCGCGACCACCTCGACTACCACGGCACG
>JBKJYC010000021.1:0-5119 GCA_046715885.1 Usitatibacter sp. | reverse complement strand
ACGTGTGCCACGCGGGCTGCTTCGACTGGGTTGCGATGTTCTCCGACGATGCCTGGTACTGGCATCCGAAGGAGCTGGGCGCGTACTACTGGAACAATTTCCCGAAGGTCGAGGCGCAGAACCCGCGCGCGCGGGTGAAGGGCATGAAGACCCCGACCCTCGTCATCCACGGCCTGCTCGATTACCGCGTGCCCGATTCCCAGGGCCTCGCCTACTACAACACCCTGAAGGCGAAGGACGTGCCCGCGCGCCTGGTGTTCTTTCCCGACGAGAACCACTGGATCCTGAAGCCGCGCAACTCCCGGCTCTGGTATCGCGAGTTCTTCGCCTGGCTCGCCCGCTTCGTCGAAACCGGTGGCAAGAAATAATCGACGGTCAAAAGCTCCACAACCTCCAGAGCGCCACACCGAGGATCACCGCCACCACTCCGGTGATGGCGGTGCGCAGGTCGACGAACCAGGTGGGCAGCAGTCCCCGGCTGGTCAGGTATTGGTCCGCGGCCCAGGCGAACAGGAAGATCCCGAGCGCGGTGCCGACCTGCTGGGTCGGCGACGGCAGCCACAGCACGGCCCATGCGGCGAGCGAGGGAACCGTCGAGAGGCCCAGGGCCACGGCGCGCGTGAACTCGTTGCCCGCTTCCTCGCGTAGCGCCAGCCCCCACTCGATGCCGCCCAGGAACGAGAGGACCACCGCGCAGTAGGTGACCAGCGCGGCAATGGCGGGCACGCGCACGTGCGCCTCGCCGCGAAACAGGAAAGCGGTCGCGACCAGGAAGGGCAGGGTGCCTGCCACGGTGAGGATCCACGCGATGCGCTTGATGCGGGGGGAGCCGAGGGCGCGAGCCATGGCGGGATTATCGCAGGAGGGGGTTCAAGGCAGCACGAGCTGTTCAAGCCAGCACGAGACCGTGCAGCCGACCGACCAGCGCATCGACGCTGGCCGCGTCGTGATAGACGCCGAAGCCGAAGCGCAGCCGGCTGGCGCGGCGGTCGATGTACACGCCGGCCGCGCGGATCTTCGCATGCAGCGCCTCGGCGCCGTCCACGTCGAAGGTGAGGAAGTTGCCGCGTGCCGCGCCCCGCGGCGGCACCAGGGCGTCGGCGAGGGCGCCCACGCCCTCCAGGAAGCGCTCCTGCAGGTCGAGCGCGTGGGCGTGGATGTCGGCCACGCTGACTCCCGTGGATTGCAGCCAGTCCATGGCGGCGCCGAAGCGATACAGCCCCGAGGAATCGAACGTGGAGCCCCAGAATCGCGTGGCCCCGTCCGCATAGGGCACTTCCCTCTCCGGGGTGCCGCTCAGGGACTCGAACGCCGCAAACCAGCCGGTATCGACCGGGCGCATCGTGTTTCCCGGCGGTACGGCGAGAAAGCAGGCGCCTTCACCCGACATGGCGTACTTGTATCCCCCGCCGAGGTAGAACGCGCGGCGGTGGATCGCCGCGAGGTCCACGGGCAGCGCGCTGAACGCGTGGTAGCCGTCGACGACGACGATCGAACTCTCCGGCGCGGCCGCGACCAGGTGCTCCAAGCCGGGAACGACGTAGCCCGAGTCGAAGAACACGTGGGACAACCACACCAGGTCCCATCCGCCCCCGGCTGCCGCCTCGGAGAAGCGCCGTGGGAACGTGGCGTAGGGCTCGGCGGCCACCTCGGTCAGCTCGACGCGGCCCGTTTCCGCCAGGCGCCGCGCCTGGCGCCTGAAGCTGTGGAACTCGTGCGCGCTCGCGAGCACGCGCACTGGTCTCGAGAAATCGAGGCAGGAAAACAGCCGGCAGACGAACTCGTGCGTGTTGGGCGCGAACGCCACCTGCTGCGGGTCGGAGAGGCGGAGCAAGCGCGCCACGTGGCGCTGCGCGGCCGGCACCACCTCGCCGAAAACCTTCTCCCACTTGCGGTCCACGCGCGTTGCCGAATCCAGCCAGTATCGCGCGTGGGCGGTCTCGGTCGCATCGGGCCACGGGTGGTGGCTATGCGCCCCGAAATGCAGCCAGCCCGGATTGACCTCGAAGAAGCGCGTGAAATGCGCGGCGAGCAAATCAGTCCTTGAACGCCTCCACGGGGATCGAGACCTTCACGTCCTCGCCCACCGCGGGGATGGCGTACTTGATGCCGAAGTCGCTGCGCTTGATGGTGGTGCTGAGGTCCGCGCCGCACATCGCCTTCTTGTTCATGGGATGGTTGCCGCAATTGAAGGCCTCTACCTTGAGCGCGACCGGCTTGGTCACCCCCTTCAGCGTGAGATCGCCGTTCACGGCGACCAGCTTGTCGCCCTCGAACTTGAAGTCGCTGGCCTTGAAGGTAGCGGTGGGAAATTTCTCGGCCTCGAAGAAGTCGGCCGCCCGCAGGTGGTCGGTGAGCTTGGGGGCGCCGGTGCTGATCTGCGTCATGTCGATCGTGACGTCGGCGGTGCCCTTCTTCGCGGCGCGATCGACCGTGATCTTGCCGCTCGCCTTGGTGAACATTCCGCGCTGCGTGGACATGCCGAAGTGCTTCACCTCGTACGTGGGGAAGGTGTGGTTCGAGTCGATCGTGTAGGTCTCCTGCTGCGCGGCAACGGGAAGGGCGGCGGCGAGGGCGGCGGCCAGTGCGAGGCGTTTCATGGTGAGAATCTCCTGGGGTGGGAACGATCTACTGGGGAAGGACAAAGCGGTAACGGACCAGCACGTCGTCGGCAACGGTATCGGTATCGGCCCACTGCTTTTCGCCGATCTTGAACTGCAGGCGCTTCAGGGTGAACTGCCCGTCCACGGTGCGTTGGCCGCCGGCTTCGGTCAGCGTGAACGGCGTCGTGATGTTCTGGGTGGTGCCCTTGATGGTGAGGGCGCCCGCGGCCTCGAACTTGTTCGGGCCGGTCGGCTTCACCGTGGAGGCCACGAATTTCGCCTTGGGGAATCTCTGCGTGTCGAACCACAGCGGGCGCTGGGACTCGGTGTCACCCTCCGGCGCGCCCAGGTCGATGGAGGCGAGGTCCACCTCGAAGTCGGCCCTGGTGGCCTCGGGCTTCTTCGGATCGAAGGCCACCGTGGCGTCGAACTTCTTGAATTTGCCCTCGACGGGAACGTTCATCTGCTTCGTCACGAAGCGGATGTAGCTCTTGTCGGGGACGATCCTCTGCGGGGCCTGCGCGAGCAGCGGCGCAGCGGCGAGGAGGGCGGCGGTGAGGAGCAGGAGGGTTCGGGTCATGGCCGGGCGGGCGGGGGCTGGAGAGGGGCGGGCGGGCGTTGCTTGAGAAACGGCACCATGCGCTGGAGGACATCGTCGCGGTCGTGCACATGGTGCTTCACTGCGGCGGCGGCGTGCAGGACGATCAGCCCGCCTAACGTGTAGGCGATCGAACGGTGCACCAGCTGGAGAACATCGGCGAGCTCCTTGTTCTTCCCGATCAAATCGGGAATCGGCAGCACGCCGAACCAGACCGTCTGGAAGCCCGCGGCGGAGCTGAAGAGCCACCCCGTCAATGGCCCCGCGAAAAACAGGACATAGAGCAGCACGTGGGATACGTGCGCGGCGGTGCGCTCCCAGCCCGGCATCGAGGCGGGAAGCGGCGGGGCGCGATGGCGCAGCCGCCACAGCAGGCGCAGTGCCGCGAGGGTGAAGATCGTCACCCCGGTCCATTTGTGCCACGAGTAGTACTTCAACTTCGCGGGCGACAGGGGCAGGTCCACCATGTAGAGGCCCCAGGCCAGGTTGCCGATGATCAGGAGCGCGGCGATCCAGTGGATCGCGACCGCCGTGCGGGTATAGCGCTCGGTATAGTTCATGGAGGCGGGATTCTACCAAGGTGCATGGCATGGCCGACAAGCGCATCGAGAAAGACACGTTCGGATCCATCGAGGTCCCCGCGCGGCATCTCTGGGGGGCGCAGACGCAGCGCTCCCTCGAGCATTTCCGCATCTCCGGCGAGCGCATGCCCGCGGAGCTGATCCGCGCCCTGGTGCAGGTGAAGCGCGCCTGCGCCCGGGTGAACCGCGGCCTCGGCCTGCTGGCCCCCGAGAAGGCGGACGCGATCGTGCGCGCGGCGGACGAAGTCCTGGCCGGGAAGTGGCCGGACGAATTCCCGCTCGTCGTGTGGCAGACCGGCTCGGGGACGCAGACCAACATGAATGCCAACGAGGTCCTGGCGAATCGCGCCAGCGAGCTCCTCGGCGGGCCGCGGGGCGAGGGGCGGCTCGTGCACCCGAACGACGAAGTGAACTGCGGCCAGTCCTCCAACGACATCTTCCCGACGGCGATGAGCGTCGCCGCGGTCGCCGCGCTTCGCGAGCGCGTCCTGCCCGCGCTCCAGGCGCTGCGCGAGACCCTGGCCACGAAGTCCGGCGCCAACGCGGCGCTGGTGAAGATCGGCCGCACGCACCTGCAGGATGCCACCCCCTTGACCCTGGGCCAGGAGATCTCCGGCTATGTGGCCCAGCTCGACCATTGCATGAAGCACCTGGAAGACTCGATGCCGCACCTCTGCGAGCTCGCCGCCGGCGGCACCGCGGTAGGGACGGGCCTCAACACCCACGCCGAGTTCGGCGAGCGCGTGGCCGCCGAGCTTTCCTCGATGCTCGGCCATCCCTTCATCAGCGCGCCGAACAAGTTCGAGGCGCTCGCGGCGCACGATGCCCTGGTGCACGCGCACGGTGCCCTCAGGACCACGGCTGCGGCGCTGACGAAGATCGCGAACGACGTGCGCCTCCTCGCGAGCGGGCCGCGCTCCGGGCTCGCGGAGATCTTCATTCCCGAGAACGAGCCCGGCAGCTCGATCATGCCGGGCAAGGTGAACCCCACGCAGTGCGAGGCCCTCACGATGGCGTGCTGCCAGGTGATGGGCAACGACGTGGCGGTGGGCTTCGGCGGCTCGCAGGGCCACCTCGAGCTGAATGTATTCAAGCCCGTGATCGCCTACGCCTTCTTGCAGAGCGCGCGCCTGATCGCCGACGCCGCAGCCAGCTTCGAGAAGCATTGCGCGCGCGGGATCGAGCCCAATCGGGAACGGATCGGCTCGCTGGTGGAAAACTCGCTGATGCTGGTGACGGCGCTGGCGCCGCACATCGGCTACGACAAGGCCGCGCAGATCGCCAAGAAAGCGCACCGCGAAGGCAGGAGCCTTCGCGATGCCGCCCTGGAGCTGGAT
>JBKJYC010000020.1:0-8848 GCA_046715885.1 Usitatibacter sp. | reverse complement strand
ACCTTCGGCCCCACGCCACTGACCTTCAGGAACTGGCGAAACGCCGAGCGCTCCATTGCACTCAGGAACCCGTAGAGCAGGTGCGCATCCTCGCGGACCACGAGGTGGGTCAGCAGTTCCACCACTTCGCCGGTGCGCGGCAAATGATAGAAAGTGCTCATCGGCACGTCGATCTCGTAGCCCACGCCCCCGGCCATCACCACCACCTGCGGCGGATTTTTCTCGACGAGCGTGCCGGTGATGCGGCCGATCACGAAAGCCTTCCGGCGCGCACGCGGCGGCCGCGGGTGGCGATCGCGCCCAGGCCCATGCCGCCGTGCGCATGGCAGATCGCGCAAGCGAGCGCGTCCGCCGCGTCCGGGCCCGGCACTGCGGGCAGGCGCAACAGCCGCTTCACCATCTCCTGCACCTGCACCTTGGCCGCGTGCCCGTTGCCGACGACCGCTTGCTTCACCTGCATCGCCGTGTATTCCGCGACGGGAAGCTTCGCCATCACCGCAGCGCAGATGCACGCGCCGCGCGCCTGGCCCAGCAGCAGCGTGGACCGGGGATTCACGTTCACGAAGACCTCCTCCACGGCGACCTCGCCGGGTGCGTAGCTCTCGATCACCTCCGCGACGCCCGCGAGGATGGCCGACAGGCGCGAGGGCAAGGGCTGCGCGTCCTTCGAGCGAATGCGCCCGCTCGCTATGTATTCCAGCCGCACGCCGTCCTTCTCGATCAGGCCGTAGCCGGTGATGGCGAGCCCCGGATCGATGCCCAGGATGCGCAGCGCCGCCACTAGAACACCCTCGCGTACATGCAGGAGTCGGCGAGCTCGCTGTCGTTGTCGCGGCGTGACTGGCGGTGGATCCCCTCGAGCAGGTAGCCGCTCTTCTCGGCCACGCGCCGGCTGGCCAGGTTGCGCGCGTCGGAGGTGATCTCGACGCGCCGGGCGCCGAGGCGGTCGCGCGCGAACTCCGTGAGCGCGCGCGTGCCCTCGGTCGCATAGCCCTGGCGCGCGCAGCCGGTGCGAATCCAGTAGCCGATCTCGAACTTGGGGATCGACCAGTTGATCGTGTGCAGGCCCCCGCGGCCGACCAGCAGGCCGTCGCCCCTGCGGTACCAAGAGAAGTCGATCGTCTCGCGCGCGAGCCACTTCGCGTGCGCCTCGCGGGCGAACTTCTCGCTTTCCTCCACCGTCTGCATCGCCTTCGCCCACGGCATCCACGGGCGCAGCTGCGGCAACGATTCGGCCATCGCCTCGTTCAGCGCCGCGCCCTGCCCCGCGCGCGAGGCGCGCAGCGTGAGGCGTTCGGTCTCGAGGAGCTCGGGGATGTCCAGCAGCAGCGCCTCGAGGAGCTCCGCCACGCGCTAGCCCCCGGCGATCGCCGCGGTGCTGTAGACCTCCTGGACGTCGTCGAGCGACTCGAGGGCATCGAGCAGCTTTTGCATCTTGGCGCCTTCCTCCCCGGAGAACTCGGTCTCGTTCGCGGGTTTCATCGTCACCTCGCCCAGCTCGGCCTTGAAGCCGGCGCGCTCGAGCGCGGCCTTGACGCGCGCGAACTCGTACGGTTCGGTGACGACTTCGAGCGAGCCATCGTCGTGCGCCGTGATGTCTTCGGCGCCCGCCTCGAGCGCGGCCTCCATCAGCTTGTCCTCATCCGTGCCCGGGGCGAAAAGCAACTGGCCACAGTGCTTGAACAGGAACGCCACGGAGCCGGTCGCGCCCAGATTGCCGCCGAACTTGGTGAACGCGTGGCGCACCTCGGCGACCGTGCGCACCCGGTTGTCGGTGAGGCAATCGACGATGATCGCCGCGCCCTGAAGGCCGTAGCCCTCGTAGCGGATCTCCTCGTAGCTCACGCCCTCGAGTTCCCCGATGCCGCGCTTGATCGCGCGCTCGACGTTGTCCTTGGGCATGTTGTTCTCGTACGCCTTGTCCACCGCCAGGCGCAACCGGGGGTTCATGTCGGGATCGCCCCCGCCCATCTTTGCCGCGACGGTGATTTCCTTGATGAGGCGGGTGAAGATCTTGCCGCGCTTGGCGTCCTGGCGACCCTTGCGATGCTGGATGTTCGCCCACTTGCTGTGGCCTGCCATATGGGTCTTGGCGACGCGTCCGCGTCAATGCCGAGCGGGAAAACGTAATGGTAACATTCGCCCTCGGCCCCTCTCCAGAGTGAAAAACCCGGTGCTTCCTCCCCTGCTGGTCGCGAAGTCGAAGACCGACTTGGGCGTGCTGCCCGCCATGGCCAATCGACACGGGTTGATCGCGGGCGCGACGGGAACCGGCAAGACGGTCTCGCTGCAGACGCTGGCCGAGCGCTTCAGCGACATCGGCGTGCCGGTGTTCATGGCGGACGTGAAGGGCGACCTCGCGGGCCTCGCGGCGCCGGGCGGCGGCAATGCGCGGGTCGCGGAGCGGGTGAAGACCCTCGGCCTCGAAGGATTCGCGTATCGCGCGTATCCGGTCGCTTTCTGGGACGTGTTCGGCGAAGCGGGCCATCCGGTGCGCACGACGGTCTCCGAGATGGGCCCTCTACTCCTCGGCCGCATCCTCGATCTCAACGAGACGCAGGCCGGCGTGCTCGCCGCGGTGTTCAAGATTGCCGACGACCAGGGCCTGCTGCTGCTCGACCTGAAGGACCTGCGCGCGCTGCTGCAGTTCGCCGGCGACAACGCCGCGCAGTTTCGTACCCAGTACGGCAACATCGCCACGGCGAGCATCGGTGCGATCCAGCGCGGGCTCCTCGCACTCGAATCGCAGGGCGCGGCCAAGTTCTTCGGCGAGCCCGCCCTCGACCTGGGCGACCTCATGCAGACCATGCAGGGCCGCGGCGTGATCAACATCCTCACCGCCGACAAGCTGCTCGCGAGCCCGCGCGTGTATTCCACCCTGCTGCTGTGGCTGCTCTCGGAGCTTTTCGAGACCCTGCCCGAGGTGGGAGATCCGGAAAAGCCCATGCTGGTGTTATTCTTCGACTAGGCGCACCTGCTCTTCAACGACGCGCCGAAGGAGCTGCTCGAGCGCATCGAGCAGGTCGTGCGGCTCGTGCGCTCGAAGGGCGTGGGCGTGTACTTCGTCACGCAAAATCCCCTGGACGTCCCCGAAACGGTGCTGGGCCAGCTTGGCAACCGCGTGCAGCATGCGCTGCGTGCCTTCACGCCGCGGGACCAGCAAGCCGTGAAGGCGGCGGCGACCACGTTCCGGCCGAATCCGAAGGTGAAGGTCGAGCAGGCAATCACGGAGCTTGCCGTGGGCGAGGCGCTGGTCTCATTCCTGGACGAGAAGGGCCGGCCTGCTCCCGTCGAGCGCGCGTTCGTCGTCCCGCCCTTCTCGCGCCTTGGACCGCTCACGCCGGAGGAACGCCGCAAGGTGATCGATGGCTCGCTCGTAGCGGGGCACTATGAGAAACCGGTGGACCGCGAATCCGCCCATGAGAAACTCGCGGCCCGTGCCCAGGGCAAGGCCGCCGAGGCGGAGCCGGCCTCCGGCTGGGGCGGCATCCTCGAGAAGATCGGCATTCCCGGCGGAGGAAGCGCGACGAAGGGCCGCGCGCGCGAGACCCCGCTCGAGGCCGCGGCCAAGAGTGCGGCGCGCGCCATCGGCAGTGAAGTGGGTCGCAGGGTCATCCGCGGCGTGCTGGGGTCGATCTTCGGCGGCCGGCGGTAAGGGGAGACGAGATGGCAAAGACAGGCGAGCGCAAGGCGCAGATCCTGCAGACGCTCGCGGCCATGCTGGAGAATCCGAAGGGCGAGCGCATCACCACGGCGCTGCTCGCGGCGCGCCTCGATGTCAGCGAAGCCGCGCTCTACCGGCACTTCGCGAGCAAGGCGCAGATGTTCGAGGGCCTGATCGAGTTCATCGAGCAGACGCTCTTCTCGCTGGTGAACAAGATCCAGGCCGAGGAAACCGACGCGATGAAGCAGATCGAGGCCACGGTCGCCACGCTGCTCGGATTCGCGCAGAAGAACCCGGGAATGACACGCGTGCTGATCGGAGATGCGCTGGTGAACGAGGACGAGCGCCTCCAGGCGCGCGTGAACCAGCTTCTCGACCGGCTCGAGGCGAGCCTGCGGCAAAGCGCGCGGCTCGCGGTCGGCGCCTCGCAGCTTCCGGCCGACTGGGACGTGAACGGATACGCCAACGCGCTCCTCGCCTACGTGATCGGTCGCTGGCACCAGTTCGCCAAGAGCGGCTTCAAGCGCGCCCCCATGGAGGGCTGGGCGCTTCAGTGGCGCATCTTCGCGCCCTGAGGTCCGGTCGTGCCCGGCGTGCTGCCTGAGTTGCAGACCCCGCGGCTCGCCCTGCGGCTCGCGCGCCCGTCCATGGCAGCCTCGATGGCGCGCTTCTTCGCGGACAACTGGGAGGGTCACCTCGACCGCTGGTCGCCGCCTGCGGCGCCGGAGTTTTTCGGCGAGGTGTTCTGGCGCGAACGCCTGGAGCGCTCCCCGGAGGAGTGGGACTCCGGCACCGCCGCCCGGTTCGTGCTGCAGCTACCCGGGGGCGAGGAAGGCCCGGTCATCGGCACCTGCAATTACACCAACATCGTCCGCGGGCCGTTCCAGGCCTGCCACCTGGGCTACCAGATCGCGCGCGATCAGCAGGGGCAGGGACTCATGCAGGAGGCTCTCGAGGCACTGAACGCCTTCGCCTTCGACGCGATGGGCCTGCACCGCATCATGGCCAACTACGTGCCGGGCAACGACCGCAGCGGCAGGCTGCTGGAGCGCCTGGGCTTCGAGCGCGAGGGGTTGGCGAAGAACTACCTGTTCATCGCCGGCGCGTGGCGCGACCACGTCCTCACGGCGCTCACCAACCCGGATTTCGACGACGCGACGCTGCAGGCGCGCGCCGGCCGCTAGTCTGCGCCGGTGGCGTACGAAGCGAGCAGCGTCGCGACACTCGGCTCGCGATGGCCGCGGGGATGGAACGTGATCTGGCCCCAGAGGCGCTGGTAGTGGCTGAACAGGTCCTCGAGCGTGCGCCCGCCGAGGTTGAAAGTGCCGTAGCGATAGCTCCCAAGCCACTTCATCTCGCGTTTCAGGTCCGCGCCGCGCTTCGGATAGACCATCAGGTGGACGCCGGGATTGCGCGACTGCAGCGCGGCGATCTCGCGCGCGCCCGGCCAGCGTGACAGCCCTTCGCCGGAAAAATCGCGCAGCACGAAGCTCGCCGCATGGCCGTCGCGTCCCTGCCGGTGGCGCACCACGGGCTCCAGGCCCGTGTGCAGGTCGAGCATCACGTCGAACAGGCAATAGCCGTCGACGCGCTCGAACAGGTCGTAGAACTGCCCCGCCGCGCGGGGGTTGATCTCGATCACCCGCACCGCGCCGCTCAACGGGTCGATGCGCATCTCGATGTTGAAGACCCCATGGGTGAAGCCCAGCCCTTCCAGGAGGCGCACGGCGACCGTGTCGATGCGCTCCAGCACGTCGGGGGGAAGCGACGACGGGTACTGGAAACGCTGGAAGTGGTCGGTGCCTGGGTACATCACCGAGTCGACCGTGCCCAGCATCGCGACGCGGCCGTTCCTTGCGTAGCCGTTCGCGGTGACCTGGCGGCCGTGCATGATCTCCTCGGCGATCATGCTGAAGGGCTCCTCGGTGAAGGCCGAGTGCGCCAGCATCACGTCGTTGAACGGCCTCACCAGGCGTTCGATGATCGCCCCTTCGAACCAGCCGAAGTCCGTATGCCGGCGGAATTCCTCGTAGGAGTCGACGCGCCGGGCGAGCACCGAATAGGCCGCCTTCACCGGCTTCACGTAGAACGGGAACGGGATCGGCACGTCCTCCGGGCCGCGGTAGTCGCGCCGGATCAGCCCGTAGCGCGGATTGGTTCCGGGCAACACGCGCTCGAAGGCCTGGCGCGCGTAGTACTTGTGCTGGATGGTGAGCACCGCCGCCAGCGGCGTGTGGGGCAAGCCCAGGCGCTCCCCGACAAGCGAGGCCAGGAACGGGCCGAACTGCTCGTCGGACGTGGCCACCGCCTCGATGCCGCAACCGGCGTAGCGGCGCACGATCTTCTCGACGAAGGCAAGCGCATCGAAAGTGAAGAGCCGCGCGTTGTCCGGAAAGGAAAAGAGATCGAAGCCCTCGAACAGGAACTCGTGCGTCGACCGGTACCGCGGGTCGCGCGCGATGGCGCGATCCCACTCGTCGGGGAAGAGGACAAGGATGCGGCGTTTGCCCGGTTGCGGAGTCATATCTCGTTCTACGCGATGAGCCCGTCGCTGGATGCTGACGTTTGGACACGAGTGTAGCGGAATAAAATGGGGGCTGCGTGCGCAGCCCCCTTTTTCCCGGCCGGCGAAGCGCCTTCAGGCGAGAGCATCCGCCCAGATGTTGCGCGCCCAGTTCATGGTGTAGGCCCCTTCGGCCTCGCTCATCGCGGCGCTCACGCCGCCCGAGCCCGGCACCGCCTTCATCGTGCGGTCCTTCTCGTCGTACTTGTGCACCGAGGCCACGTGCACGGCGAGCTTGTCGGAGACCATGCTGTAGCAGGTGTTGATCAGGGTGGGAGAGGCGTTCGGCGCCTGGTTGTTCAACAGCGCGACCACGGCCGCGGCGCAGATTTTCGCGTGACCGTTGGCCATGCTGCCCGACTTGGGCATCAACGGGGCGATCTGCAGCGCATCGCCGAGAACGTGCACGCCCTTCGCCGCCTTGGATTCGTAGGTGGTCCAATCCACGTCGCACCAGCGGCGGTTGGCCGTGATGAAGGGTGTGGCGATGGCGCCCGCCTTCTGCGGCGGGATCACGTTCAGCACGTCGCCCTTCACGTCACCGAACTCCAGCCTCACGGCGTTGTTGCGCCAGTCGACGTCGACCGCCTTGCTGTTGGGCCGGTACTCGATGACGCCGGCATAGAGCTCCGCCCAGGCCTTCTTGAAGAGCGGTCCCTTTGAGATCACGTCGGCGTTCTCGTCGAGCAGCAGGATCTTGGAGCGCGGCTTGGCGGCCTTGAAATAGGCTGCCACCTGGCACACCCGCTCGTAGGGTCCCGGTGGGCAGCGGTAGGGCGCCAGCGGCACGGAAAGCACGTACACGCCGCCGTCGCGCATCGCCTCGAGCTGGCTGCGCAGCTGCGCGGTCTGCGGGCCCGCCTTCCAGGCATGCAGGACCTTGGCTTGCGCTTCTGAGGAGGACATTCCCGGGAGCGCCTCCCACAGGAAGTCCACGCCGGGCGAGACGATCACCCGGTCGAACGCCACGCTGCCGCCGCGCGACAGGCCCACGAGCTTGCGCTCGACGTCGATCATGGTCGCCGTGTCGCGAACGACCTTGACGCCGTACTTCGCCAGCCCCGTGTAAGGCGTCGTGATGTCGGCCATGCTCCTGAAACCGCCGAGGACCATGTTGGAGATCGGGCACGAGACGAAGGCCTCGTTGGGCTCGATCAGGGTCACCTCGATCGACGGGTCGTGCATCCGGATGTACTTCGCCGCCGTGGCACCGCCGTAACCGCCGCCGACGACCGCCACGCGCGCCTTGGGCGCGCCGGCTGGCGTGCTAGCGCATCCGGCGAGGCCCGCCACCGCGAATCCCGCCACACCCGCCTTCAGGAAATTCCTGCGTTGCATGCTCATGTCGGCCTCCTAGCGCTGCTTCGAAAAGTAGTCGGCCATCGCGGCGATTTCCGCATCGCCATAGCCCTTGGCGATCTGGTGCATGATCGTCGCGGGCCGCGAGCCCGCCTTGAACTGGTTCATGAGGCCAACCAGCTCCGCGGCCGGGCGGCCCGCGAGTCCGGTGACCGACGAGCCCGGCGCGGGCTTGCCATTGGTGCCATGGCACATGGCGCAACTCGCGCCCATGGAGCGCACGCCGCTTTCCGTGAGATTCGACGTGGCGAAAGCGGGCGGGGGTGGCGTGGGGGCAGCCGCAGCCGGCGCGGGCTGCTGCGCGGCTGCCGTTGCAACACCGGCGACGGCCACTACGGCCGCGAAAACCGTGGCGATACGCTGCTTCATGGGTGGCTCCTCGCGAGGGTCGACAGAAGCGCGAAGGATAGCGCAATCGGGCCGCACCCGATGCATCAGGACGGACTGATAGCGGCGGCGCAATAAAAGCCAACGCCCGCTCGCGGCGGGCGTTGCTTGCGGCAGGGCGGAGGCCTCAGGTCGATTCCACCGGCTCCGCGGGCTGTGCGGACTGGGCGATGTCGAGCTGCACCTTGCCGTCCTTGTCGACATCGATCGAGACCTTCCCGCCGTTCGCGAGCTTTCCGAACAGCAGCTCGTCGGCGAGCGCGCGGCGGATCGTGTCCTGGATCAGGCGCGCCATGGGGCGCGCGCCCATCTGCGGATCGAAGCCGTGCTTGGCCAGGTACTTCTTCAGTTCCTCGGTAAAGATCGCGTCCACCTTCTTCTCGGAGAGCTGGGCCTCCAGCTGCATGAGGAACTTGTCCACCACGCGCAGGATGACCTGCTCGTCGAGCGCGCCGAAGGAGATGATCGCATCCAGGCGGTTGCGGAACTCCGGCGTGAACAGGCGCTTGATCTCGGCCAGCTCGTCGCCGGCCTTGCGGTCCTCGGTGAAGCCCATGGAGTTCTTCGACAGTCCCTCGGCGCCCGCGTTGGTGGTCATGATGATGGCGACGTTGCGGAAGTCCGCCTTGCGACCGTTGTTGTCCGTGAGGGTGCCGTGGTCCATCACCTGCAGCAGGATGTTGAAGATGTCCGGATGCGCCTTCTCGATCTCGTCGAGCAGCAGCACCGCGTAGGGCTTCTTCGAGATCGCCTCGGTCAGCAATCCGCCCTGCTCGAAGCCGACGTAGCCCGGCGGCGCTCCGATCAGCCGGCTGACCGCGTGCCGTTCCATGTACTCGGACATGTCGAAGCGGATCAGCTCGATCCCCATGCAG
>JBKJYC010000019.1:0-7579 GCA_046715885.1 Usitatibacter sp. | reverse complement strand
TGACGCGCGACGAGATCGGCAGCTACATCGGGCTTTCGCTGGAGACCGTAAGCCGCCTCTTCTCGCGCTTCCAGGATGAGCAGCTCATGACCGTGCAGCAGAAACACATCCGCATCCTCGATGTTCCGGGCCTCAAGGCCGTCATGTCCCGCAACCAAGACAGATAGGACCCGCCATGAAAAAGTACACGCACATCCTCGTTGCGACCGACGGCTCGAAGTTGTCGCTGCGGGCGGCGAAGGAGGGGGCCGAGCTCGCCCGCGAACTGAAGGCGAAGATCACCGCGGTCTACGTGATCGCGCCGTGGACGCCGCCGCTCTCCAGCGCGGAAGCGATGCTGGTAAATCATTCGGACGGCGAGAAAGCCTACCGCGAGGCGACCGTTAGCCGGGCCGAAAAGGCGCCCGGCCAGGTCGCGAAGGCCGCGGCCTCCTCGAAGGTGAAGTGCGACTACCTGTCGGTGACGAACAGTCAGCCGTGGGACGGCATCATCAAGGCCGCCAGGACGAAGAAGTGCGACCTCATCGTCATGACTTCGCATGGGCACGGCGCCCTTGGCGGGATCCTTCTCGGCTATCCATGCAAGTTGTGCAGCTCGCCAAAATACCGGTCGCCCTCGTCTAGGGTGCGAACCAGCGGGTCCCCGCGCCGACTTTTGCGAGTGATAAGGGTCGCGTCGGAGCGAGGCAGCCGGGGCCGAAACCGGGGCACCGGAAACTCGTTCGCGGGTTCGCCGCGCGGCATTCGACGCACCGGCCGATGAGGCTGTGGGAACCCGTGACGGGCCCGATGACGAAGCTCTTGAACCTTTGCTTTGCCTTACGGAGGATCTAGAACCTCGAGCCTATGCCGTGGCCATTGCGTGGTTTGATCCACGACAAGCGGATGCCGGGAAGTGCTCGTTCACGATCGCGATGCTCGACGACCTGCTGATGATCCTCTGGCCCGGGGGCCACCCCGAGCTCCTCGCCCGCCGCCGCGCGCTCGCGGTCGTGCGCCGCGTGCGCGGCATCGCGCTCCTCTTCGCGGTCCTCACCACGGCCTGGATCGGGGTCGACGCGGCGGTGTTCGAGCCCGCCATCTGGCAGCGGCTCGCGGCGATTCGCGTCGCCGCCGCCCTGGCGCTCTTCGCGCTCGCGCATGCCTGCGCGCTGGCGGCACCCACGCTCCTCCAGGCCGGTGTGCGCCTGGCACTTCTCTTCGCGATAGCGTCGCTGTTCTTTTTCGCCTCGCTCGACATCCTGCGTCACGTCGCGCGCGACGACCTCACCCGCGGAATTGCCGCGGCCTACTCGTTCATGCCGTTGATGCTCGCGGCGGGGCTCGGCGCCTTCGCGCTCACGGCCGCTGAATCCGCGGCGCTCCTCACCTTCGCGCTGGCGACCCAGATGTGGTCGATGGGTGGGGAAGTTCGCCTGCTCGCCCCTTACGGCTGGTGGGATGGTCTCTGGCTCCTGATGCTGATCGCGAGCGTCGGCGCGTTCGCCGCGGCGAGCCAGCTCAAGCTGCTCTGCGCCCTCGTGCTGCAGTCGATGCGCGATCCGCTCACCGGGTGCCTGCGCCGCGAGATCGGCGGCGAGCTGCTCGAAATGCAGTTCTCGCTCGCCCTGCGCCGCAAGGATCCCCTTACCGTCGTCTTCGCCGACATCGACCGCTTCAAATCGGTGAACGACCAATTCGGCCACGAGGCCGGGGACCGCGTGCTCGCGTCTGTCGCGCAATCGCTGCGCGCCGTGCTGCGCGCGTCCGACGTGCTGGTCAGATGGGGCGGAGAGGAATTTGTGGTCATCCTTCCGCAAACCGGGCACACCGAGACGGCGTCGCTCATCGAGCGCATGCGCGTCGGGGGTTTCGGCCTGTTGCCGGATGGGCGCGCGGTGACGCTCAGCCTGGGCATCGCCGAGCCGATCACCGAGGCGATCGCCTCGACCGCCGAGCTCGTGGCACGCGCGGACGAGCGCATGTACCAGGCAAAACAGGCGGGGCGCAATCGGTATGTCGACGGGCTGGGGCAGGCGCAGGCTTTGCTGCCCGCACCACCCGTCAACCCACTTCTCGCTCGTGGATCGCGTGCTGGTGACGCATCATCTGCTCCATGACGGAGTTCATGAGCTCCACGCGGCAATCGGTACCGAGCTCGCGACGGCGGATTTCACGCATGCCATCCTGCATGTGCTGCATGTGCAACTTCATGAGCGTGCGCTGTTCGGCCGGGTTCTCGGCCTTGCGCTCGATGCGGTCCATTTGCGAGCGCATCGCCTCCACGCGCTCGCGCATGCCGGACATCGCCGAGCTGTTGCCGCATCGGCTGGCGTGTTGCGCGCCGATGGCCGCACCCGATGCCAGCACTGCGCACGACATCACGGCTGCTCGTATCCTTTTCATGTCGATTTCCTTTCCATTGCATGTCCGAACATCGACGATCGACCGTTCTGGCGCACGCGATTTGCGCTGAATCGGCCGGGAACCAATGATCAGGGCTTGCGCCGTTGACGTGGGTCAACGTCGCGGGCTCTTCCGGAGGTACGCTGCAATTGGGCAACCCAAGGAGATGCGCAATGAAGACTCGTGACGAATATGTATCGAAGCTCAAGGCTCGGCTGGATCAGTGGAATTCCGAGGCGTTCCGGTGGGAAGCCCAGGCCAAGGCCACGCACCTGAAGCAGCTGGAAACGTTCCGCCAGCGGCGTGACGAGGCGCTCTATAACCTCAAGCTCCTGGAGAACGCCTCCGCCACGGCCTGGAAGGACCTTACCAGCGGCGCCGACAAGGTCTGGGACGAGGTGCAGGATGCCTTCACCAAGGCGCGCACCCATTTCGAGAAGACGGCCCACCCGAAGTCCGACGCTTGATCGCGAATTCGCCGCGGGGAGGCATCGTTCGGCTTGCCGCCGTCGCGCTCCTCGCCGCGTCTGTCGCCGGGTGTGCGGATCTGCGAAAAACGCGATCGAGTGCATCGTGCCCGATCGAACGACCCATAGCGGATCTGAACGCCCTGGGCATCGACCCTTGCGCGAGCGAGCGCGAACGTGCAACTCCTGCCGTACTCCGACATCCTGCTTTGCTTTCCGCTCAGTGGCGCAATCGCGCAGGACCGGCTCGATGCGGGCGTGCGCACCTGCTTGCAAGCAGGCGAGGCATGCACCGCTATGCCATTGCGGTACGCGAAACGAAGCGCGATCGCGTCGGCGTGTTCTGGCGGGACCCGGCCGCAATCCGATAAAGTGTACCTGCCCGGTGGGGTGATCGAGGGCACGCGCGACCTCGCCAACGCGCGCTTCACGACACTCGTGTTCGCCCAGTTGTTCAACTGCTGGATGCGCGCCCGAGACTACGGTCAAACCCCGGATCGGTCTGTTCGATGCCGCACGCATGTGCGCTTCCGCACCGACCGGGTCGCAAATCCGCATTAGCCTGCATACCATGAAAATCCTCCTTGCCGCGGACGGTTCCCCCTTCACCCGGATCGCTGCTCGCCATCTCGGGAACCACGTGCAATGGTTCAAGAAGCATCCTGAGGTTCACATCCTTCACGTTCACCCGCCCATGCCGTATCCGGGCGCCGCGAGCAAGGCCGCGGTTGGGAAGTACCAGCGCGAGGAAAGCGAGGCGGCGCTCGCGGTGGCGGAGAAGGAGCTGACCGCGGGAGGGGTCTTGCACACTTCGTCGTGGGAGGTCGGAGACGTTACCCAGCAGCTCGCCAAGTGGGTAGAGGAGCACGGGATCGACCTCGTCGTCATGGGCTCTCACGGCCACGGCGCACTGGCAACGCTGGTGCTCGGGTCGGTCGCGGCGAAATGCATCGCCACCCTGGAGGCTCCCATCATGATCGTGCGCAGCTTACCGCCGGCGCGGCGTATCACAAGGCGCGAGAGAATCTACGGCTCCGCATGGCGAAAGTCTCGCGAGCCGTAAACCCCAGTGCCCGTGGCCAAGACCCGGACCCGTCGGGCCCTGATGCGAATCCTGGTGATCAACGTGGGCAGCTCCACCGTGAAGCTGAGCGTGACGGAGATGCCTGCCGGAAATCAGGCCTTCAAAGCCGAGCTTCCCATCGGCAAGCAGGAGGTCGCGGCCGTTCTCGGCTCGATTCCCGCTCTCCTCGACGCCAAGGCGGTTTCGGCGATCGAGGCCGTGGGGCATCGCGTGGCGCACGGGGCCGACCGTTTTCGGGAGGCCACGCGCATCGACGATTCCGTGATCGCCGCAATCGAGTCCCTGAACTCCCTGGCGCCGCTGCACAATCCGCCGGCGGTCGCGGGAATCCGGGTTGCCCGCGCGAGCTGGCCCGATGTTCCCCAGGTCGCCGTCTTCGACACCGCATTCCACGGCGACATGCCGCCGCAAGCGACGACCTATGCCGTTCCCGAAGAGTGGCGCCAAAACGGCGTGCGGCGCTTTGGCTTCCACGGTACCTCCCACAAGTACGTGATGGAGCGCGTGGGCCAGGCTCTCCAGGTCCCGCCGCGCGAGCTGCGCATCATCAGCTGCCACCTCGGCAATGGCGCGAGCGTCTGCGCGATCGAGCGCGGTGTGTCCGTCGACACGTCGATGGGAATGACCCCGCTCGAAGGCCTCGTGATGGGATCGCGGGCCGGAGACATCGACCCGGGCTTGGCCGCGCATGTGCACCGTACCCTCGGCCTTTCCCCCGAGGAGTTCGAGGACGCCCTTTACCGACGCAGCGGCCTCGCGGGGCTTGCCGGGCGGGGCAACGACCTCCGCGAAGTGGAAGCCGCCGCGGCGGGAGGCGACGCGCGCGCGCACCTTGCCCTAGACGTTTACGCCTACAGGGCGCGCAAGTACATCGGCGCGTACGCCGCTGCGATGGGCGGCCTCGATGTCGTGGCCTTCACCGGCGGCATCGGAGAGAACTCCGCCAGCACGCGGCGGCGCATCTGCGATCGCCTGGAATTCCTCGGGCTGCGCCTCGACGACGCGGCCAACACCGCGCTGCATCTGGAAGGATTCGAGGCCGCCGAGATCCAGCACGCGCGATCCCGAGTACGGGTCATCGTCACGCAGGCCCGGGAGCAGTGGATGATCGCGCAGGAGGTTTATCGCCTTCTGGAGGGAGTCCATCCCGAGCATCGGTGAGTTGCCGAGAGTGCGCAGGATTTCGCGATGGGCGCCGTAATCCCATTCCATCAAATCGTCGTCAATCTCGAGCGGGAGTGCGGCATCGAAGCTCGGCGGTGCGGCGCGGCTACGCAATTCCCCGGGTTTCTCCGGGCCGACGGTTTTCGAGCATACGCAACGCAAAGGCGATCACCGCGACCAATCCCACGACCCAGGGCCAGAGGTAGACGCCGCCTGGGGCACGGTGATCCTGCCCCAGTCGGCGAAGGCCATGATCATGGGTTTCAAGCCTGGGTACAGGGCTACGTAGACGGCAGCGCCGCTGAGCATTCGAACTTCGCTACGCGGCCTTTCTGCAGAAAAAATCCGAAAACGATGCCTGTCAGCAGGCCAAGGATCAGGTTTTCAGGGGTATCAAACATGCTGTTCACCCTCATTGCCGTAAAGCGCGAATGCCGTAGCTACCGCGGCCGGTGCGAACACCGCAATGAAAATCCAGCTCGAAACGGCGAGTTGCAACCCCCCACTGATGCCGTGGCCACTCGTGCACCCTTGCGCAAGTCGCGCCCCGAACATCATCACCGCCGTGCCTCAAAACGCGCCCGCATAACGTTTCGCGGGACTCGGTCCGAAACGCCTCGCCCATAGCACGGGAACAGCGTTTCCCGTGCTGCTATCCGCCGATAGTTTTGAGCTCAGGTACGCGCCGATGAAAACGCCGACGACCAGCATCCACTCCCAACCGATCTGGGGCTTCTTCTCCGGATCCTTGTAGTAGAAGTTTGTTTCCGCGATCCGAGGGGCTGCGGCTTTAATGCCAAGTGCGGCGGAGTATTCGAAGGCCGTGGTAATGCCTATCGCTTTATCGACGGAAGCAAACGAGAACCAGCTCAATATGCCGATCAACGCCCCAACTACATAGGGAGACCAAGCCTTCTTCCTGAGAACATTCATGAAGTACCTCCTTGTTTTGCGGCGGCCCAGTGCCAGTCGCGGATTTCCGGCATGTCCTCGCCGTAGCGCTCGATGTAGCGCTTGTGCTCGATCACTTTGTCGCGAACAAGTTGCGTCAGATCCGCGGCTCGCGGTGCCAGTCCGGGAACGCGTTCGACCACGTCCATCAGCAGATGGAAACGGTCTATCTCGTTCAGAACGACCATATCGAAGGGGGTGGTGGTGGTTCCCTCTTCCTTATAGCCGTGGACGTGCAGGTTCGCGTGATTGGTCCGACGATAAGTCAGCTGGTGAATGAGCGAGGGATAGCCGTGATACGCGAATACGACCGGCCTGTCGTTCGTGAAGAGAGCATCGAAGCTCTTGTCGGACAGTCCATGGGGATGTTCGCTGGCAGACTGCAGCGCCATCAGGTCGACCACGTTGACGACACGAATCTTAAGCTCCGGCACGTGCTCGCGAAGCATCTGAACTGCGGCGAGCGTCTCAAGCGTCGGCACGTCTCCCGCGCACGCCATGACGACATCGGGCTCGCTTCCCTGGTCGTTGCTCGCCCACGGCCAGATGCCGAGTCCCGCGGTGCAGTGCTTGACCGCCGCATCCATGGCGAGCCACTGCATCGCCGGCTGCTTGCCCGCGACGATCACGTTGACGTAGTGGCGGCTGCGCAGGCAGTGGTCCGTGACGGAAAGCAGCGTATTCGCATCGGGCGGCAGGTAGACGCGAATCACATCGGCCTTCTTGTTGACCACGTGATCGATGAAACCGGGGTCCTGGTGGCTGAAGCCGTTCTGGTCCTGCCGCCACACGTGGGAGGTGAGCAGGTAGTTGAGCGAGGCGATCGGGCGGCGCCACGCGAGCCCGCGCGTGACCTTCAGCCACTTCGCGTGCTGGTTGAACATCGAATCGACGATGTGGATGAAGGCTTCGTAGCAGGAAAAAAGACCGTGGCGCCCGGTGAGGAGATAACCCTCGAGCCAGCCCTGGCACAGATGCTCGCTCAACACTTCCATGACTCGGCCATCGGGCGAGATCTGCGTGTCCGAAGGCCTGAGTTCTCCCATGAACGCGCGGTCGGTGACCTCGAACAGATTTCCGAGCCGGTTCGACTCCGTCTCGTCAGGGCCGAAGACGCGGAAGTTGCGCGCTTCCAGGTTGAGCTTCATCACGTCGCGCAGGAAGGCACCGGTAACGCGTGTCGCTTCGGCCGTCACCGCCCCGGGACTCGGCACATCGACGGCGTAGTCGCGAAAATCTGGCATGTTCAGATCTCGCAGCAAGGTGCCGCCGTTGGCGTGCGGATTCGCGCCCATGCGACGCTCGCCTTTCGGAGCGAGCTCTGCCAGCTCGGGGATCAGCTTGCCGCCCGCGTCGAAAAGCTCCTCCGGGCGGTAGCTCTTCATCCACTGCTCAAGAATCTTGAGGTGCTCGGGCTTGCCCGCGAGGTTCGCAAGCGGCACCTGGTGCGAGCGCCACGATCCCTCGGTCTGCAATCCGTCCACGGTCTTGGGGCCGGTCCAGCCTTTCGGCGTGCGCAGGACAATCA
>JBKJYC010000018.1:0-2542 GCA_046715885.1 Usitatibacter sp. | reverse complement strand
GTCTTCACACCCGACTCTTCGCGTTACTGGCTCGCCCAGCGGTATCAACGAGGGCGCTCGCAGGACAGCTTCGACAAGCAAGTCATCCGCGATCACCTTCTGGCTGCGGGATGGGATCGCCGACCGCCGGCGCCATCCCTGCCTCAGAACGTGATCGACATGACATCGGCGAGGTATGCGGTGCTGGGCGAGGTGCTGACGGGCGCGGTGCCCGTGGATGCGCTCGCGACTACGCTCTCGGCGACGCGATGAGCACCGCGACGAGCAAGGACCTCTACGAGATCGGCGAGGCGCCGCCCCTGGGCCACGTGCCTCGCCACATGCATGCCAGCTTGATTCGCTCGACGCGGCTCGGCCCTCCGCAGGAAGCCTTTCAGGTGGAAGTGGTGGATGTCCCGCAGGTTGCCGCCGATGAGGTGCTGGTCTACGTCATGGCCGCCGGCATCAACTACAACAACGTCTGGGCCGCCCTCGGCGTGCCGCTCGACATGGTGAAGGTACAGCAGCGCAACGGCGACCCATCCGACTTCCACATCGGCGGCAGTGACGCTTCCGGAATCGTCTGGGCAGTCGGCGAGGACGTCACCAACGTCCGTGTCGGCGAGCACGTGGTGCTCCACTGCGGCATGTGGGATGTGAACGAGCCGTTCATCAAGGCGGGTGGAGACCCGATCATCTCGCCTTCCAACCGGATCTGGGGCTACGAGACGAACTGGGGGAGTTTCGCCCAGTTCACGAAGGTGCAAGCCCACCAGTGTCTGCCCAAGCCAGCGCACCTCACCTGGGAAGCGACGGCGGCGTACATGCTCGTCGGCGCCACCGCCTACCGCATGCTCGCCGGCTGGCCACCGCACGTCGTGAGCCCGGGAGACGTCGTCTTGATCTGGGGCGGCGCCGGCGGCCTCGGTTCGATGGCGATTCAGATCACGAAAGCGCTCGGTGGCATCCCGGTCGCCGTCGTCTCCAGCGAGGAGAAGTTCGCCTTCTGCGAGAAGCTTGGCGCCGCCGGCTGCATCAACCGGAAGGACTTCAGCCACTGGGGGATGCCTCCCCACTGGACGGACGAAGAGGCCTACAACAACTTCTTGCGTGACAGCCGTGCGTTCGGCCGGGCCATCTGGGATGTGGTGGGTGAGCAGAAGAACCCCCGCATCGTCCTCGAGCACCCAGGAGAAGACACGATCCCGACCTCGATCGTCGTATGCGAGAACGGTGGCATGGTGGTGATCTGCGCCGGCACCACCGGCTACAACGGCGTTGTGGATCTGCGGTACCTCTGGATGCGGCAGAAGCGGCTGCAGGGGTCGCATTTCGCCAACGATGAGCAGTGCGCGGCGTTCAACGACCTGGTGCGCGAACGGAAGGTGGATCCCTGCCTCTCCCGCGTCTTCCAGTTTGATGAGATCGGGCTGGCGCACCAGCTCATGTACGAGAATCGCCACCCTGACGGGAATATGGTCGCGCTCGTCGGGACGCCGGAATTGGGCCTGACGAGCTGATCGCGGCTGTCACGCCCCCCGATCGAGAACGCCCGTAGGGCCTGCTTCGCGTTGCGCCCGCACAAGCGGCGGCATCCGAATGCAGGCGTGCAGTTTTCCTCCGCGCAATCCTTATCTCAAACGGGATCGCCTCGCCGGCCGCCGCGGACGAACAAGGAGAAGGCGACGCCTAGGAGGAGCACGAGGAGTCCGCCCACGAGCGCATCCCTCGTGAGACTTGACATCAGCACGAGCGACGACGCGAGCCCGAGCAGCGGAATGAGCGGAACTGCACTGCGCCAGGATTGCACAGCTGGCGTTGTTGCGGCGGCACGGGCCGCGTTAGCCGTGGACCGACGTAAGGAAATGAGGGCGGCGTTCACGACGACAAACGCTGTGAGCAAACCAAAGCTCGTCGTCTCCGCGATTGTGCCGATTTCTCCCCACAGGCTGATCAGGATGGCGAATCCGCTCGCCACGGCGATGCCGGCGAGCGGTGTGCGGGTACGGTCGCTCACGTAGCCGAGCTGCCGGGGCAGGGAGCCAGTCGATGCCATGGCGTAGATGTGCCTCCCACCCGCCATAACGAGAAGTAGCGTCGTGTTCGCGGTCGCTGCGAGGGCGATCGAGCTCATTACGTCTCCCGCCGCATCGCCAAGCACTTGCTCCGCGACCGCCGCGAGTGGCGCTTCCGCTGCCGCAAGCGCAGGCGCGCCGATTGAACCGACCGCCGAGAGCGCGACCAGGACATACACAGCCGTGGAGAAGACAACCGAGATGAGGATCGCCCGGGGTATCGTACGCCGAGGGTCGCGAGTCTCTTCCGAAAATGTTGCGACCTGCTCAAAGCCGATGTAGGCGAAGAAGACCATCCCGGCGCCACTCAAAAGCTGTGCGAGGTGGGCGTCAGCGACCGCCCGATGAGGGCTGAAGTCGAGGAATCCGATGGTGGTCACGAGCACGAGGCCGCCTGCCTCCACCAGCGTGAGGAAGCCGGCCAATCGCATCGAGCCGAGCACACCCGCTGCCGCGACGGCGGCGCCTGCACCGAGGAGGACTACGGC
>JBKJYC010000017.1:0-6745 GCA_046715885.1 Usitatibacter sp. | reverse complement strand
CGATGAGCGAGAGCGCATCCACCTTGTCGCCGTTGATCAGGATGTCGAGCTTCACCAGGTCGCCCGCGCGGAACTCGCGGAACTCGTAATCGAGCGAGGCGTAGCCGCGGGAGTTGCTCTTCAGCTTGTCGAAGAAATCCATCACGATCTCGTTCAGCGGCATGTCGTAGGTGAGGATCACCTGCCGGCCGACGTACTGCATGTTCACCTGGGTGCCGCGTTTCTGTTCACAAAGGGTTATCACCGGTCCCACGTACTCATTGGGCATGATGATCGTGGCGCGGATGATGGGCTCGCGGATCTCCTCGATCTTGGACGGGTCGGGCAGCTTGGATGGATTCTCGATTTCCTGGACCGTGCCGTCCTTGAGGGCAAGCTGGTACACCACGGTGGGCGCGGTGGTGATCAGCTCCATGTCGTACTCGCGCTCCAGCCTCTCCTGCACGATGTCCATGTGCAGCAGGCCGAGGAAGCCGCAGCGGAAGCCGAACCCCAGCGCCTGCGAGGTCTCGGGCTCGAAGCGCAGGCTGGAGTCGTTCAGCTGCAGCTTGGTGAGCGCGTCGCGCAGAGCCTCGTAGCGGTTCGACTCCACCGGATAGAGGCCCGCGAAGACCTGCGGCTGGATCTCCTTGAAACCCGGCAGCGGCTCGGCGGCGGGCCGCTCCACGTGCGTCACCGTGTCGCCGACCTTCGCATCCTTCAGCTCCTTGATGCCGGCGATGATGAACCCCACCTCGCCCGCTCCGAGGCTCTCGCGCTGCAGCGACTTCGGCGTGAAGACCCCCACCTGCTCGACCAGGTGCTGGGCGCCCGTGGCCATCAGCAGGATGCGGTCCTTGGGCTCGAGGATCCCGTCGACCACGCGCACGAGGATGACCACGCCCACGTAGTTGTCGAACCAGGAGTCGATGATGAGCGCCTTCAGCGGACCGTCAGGATCACCCTTGGGTGGAGGGATGCGCGCGATCACCGCCTCGATCACGTCGTCCACGCCTTCGCCGGTCTTGGCGCTGCAACGCACGGCGTCGGTCGCATCGATGCCGATCACGTCCTCGATCTCCTGGATCACGCGCTCGGGCTGCGCCGAGGGCAGGTCGATCTTGTTCAGGACCGGCACCACGTCCACGCCGAGCTCGGTGGCGGTATAGCAGTTGGCGACGGTCTGGGCTTCCACGCCCTGGGAAGCATCCACCACCAGGAGCGCCCCCTCGCAGGCCGAGAGCGAACGCGAAACCTCGTAGGAGAAGTCAACGTGGCCGGGGGTGTCGATCAGGTTGAGGCGGTATTCCTTCCCATCACGAGCCTTGTAGCTGAGCGCGGCGGTCTGGGCCTTGATGGTGATGCCGCGCTCGCGCTCCAGGTCCATGGAGTCGAGCACCTGGGATTCCATCTCGCGGGAGGAGAGCCCGCCCGTGCGTTCGATGATGCGGTCGGCCAGGGTCGATTTGCCGTGGTCGATGTGCGCGATGATGGAGAAGTTTCGGATGTGTTCCATGCGTGAAAAAGGCCACTAGGACGTGGCCTTTTGCGGTGCAGCATTCTACTTCATCCGGGCGAGGCGCGCATCCAGAACCGCCACGTCCAGGTGGTAATGGCAAAGCTCGATGTCGCCTTCCAGCAGCACCGGGACCTTGTCGCCCCACTTCGCTTCCAGCGCCGGGTCGCCGTCGACGTCCATCACCTCCACGTCGAAAGAAAAACGGCCCTGCAGGTGCCGCAGGGCCGAAAGCATTTCTTCACAAAGGTGGCAATACGTCCTGCTGAGCAACGTCAGTTTGGGTTTCAAACGGCCTTTTCAACCTTCCTCGGGGCGGAACGGAACCAGGCGCGTGCCCTGCTCGTTGGCCACCAGCAGCGTCACCGGCTTCTTGGTGTCGAGCTTCGAGAGCACGTCGTTGAAGGACTTCACGTTCGTGATCGGCGTGTTGTTCACGCGCAGGATCACGTCGCCGGGCTGGATGCCCGCGGCCAGCGCCGAGCCGTCGACGGCTTCCACCGCGACGCCGTTGGTGACCTTGTGGCTCTTCTTCTGCTCGTCCTTCACCTCGGTGACGGCCACGCCCAGCTTGGTGGTCTTCACTTCGGCCTTGGAAGACTTGGCGGCGGCGGTGCGCGTCTCGCCCTCTTCCTTGAGCTCGCCCACGGTGACGGCGACGTCCCGGGTCTTGCCCTCGCGCCAGATGGTGAGGTTCACCTTGCTGCCGGGCTTCACCTGGCGCACATAGCGCGACAGGTCCGGCGAGCCGTCGATCGCCTTGCCGTCGACCTTCAGCACCACGTCGCCGGCGAGAACGCCGCCCTTGGCCGCGGGGGAGTCGTCCTCGAGGCGCTGGACCACCGCACCCTGGGTCTTGGGCAGGTTCAGGCTCTCGGCCACGTCGCGCGTGACCGTGGTGATCTGCACGCCGATGCGCCCGCGCGTCACCTTGCCGCCGGCCTGCAGCTGGCTCGCCACGTTCATCGCGAAATCGATCGGGATGGCGAACGAGATGCCCGCGAAGCTGCCGGTGCGCGAGAAGATCTGCGAGTTGATGCCAATCACTTCACCACGCAGGTTCATGAGCGGCCCGCCGGAGTTGCCCGGGTTCACCGCGACGTCGGTCTGGATGAACGGCACCGCGTCCATGTTCGGGTCGGAAAGGTTGTCGCGGCTGGTTGCGCTGATGATGCCGGCGGTCACGGTGTTCGAGAAACCGAACGGCGAGCCGATGGCGACCACCCATTCGCCCACGCGCGTCCTGCCCGAGTTGCCGATCTTGACCACGGGAAGCCCCGTCGCCTCGACCTTGATCACGGCCACGTCGCTGCGCTTGTCGGCGCCGACCACCTTGGCCTTCAGCTCGCGCTTGTCGGTGAAGCGAACGGTGATCTCATCGGCATTCTCGACCACGTGCGCGTTGGTGACGATGTAGCCGTCCGGCGAGATCACGAAACCCGAGCCGAGGCCCAGGGGGCGCGCCGGTGAGCGCGGCCCGGGCGTGCTGCCCGGGGCGCGGGGCGCGCGGCCTTCGGGGGCGCCGCGCCCTTCCGGAGCGCCACGCCCTTCGGGCGGCATGAAGCGGCGGAAGAATTCGTAGAAGGGGTCGTCCTCGGACAGGCCGGGGATCTGCGCGCCGGCCTGGGCCTTGCGCGTGGTCGTGTTGATGTTCACCACCGCCGGACCGTACTTGTCGACCAGGTCGGCAAAGTCGGGCAGCACCTGCAGCTGCGCGCCCGAGGGCGTGATGACCGGGGCCTGCGCGAGTTGCACCGGCGCGGGCTGGGCCTGGGCGTTGGCCGGGTTCGTCTGCGAAAGGGTGAGCGCGCCTGCGCCCGCTATGCCTAGCGCGAGGGCCACGCCGACCGCCACTGTATTCAAGCGTTGGGTCATGTGATCGTCCTTTTCAGCGGGGGCCCCTGCGTAGCGGCACCCGGGATCTCGTAGGAGGAAAACTCAGGTACTAGATGCGGGTGAATGTAACTGATTCAAGGCCGCTTCGAGACGCTGCGCCCGACCTGCTGCGCCGCCTCGATCGGAACCTCACCCAACACGGTGACGACATGGTCGCCCGCCGGGCGCACGAAGAAGCTGGTGGTGCCCTGCTCGGCCGCGGCTTCGGCCGGCCGCGAAGGCAGGCCCGCGGCCTCGACGAACACGCTGATGCTCGCCAGGCCGTCGGAGAGCACGATCTGCGAGACCGGCCGCTGGCGGCCCGGGAGCGTGCGGCGCAACTCGCCGATCTTGCGGTAGCCTGCCGGCGGCTTGGTGACTTCCCAGCCGGTATCGGCGCCCTTCGCCTCGTCGCGCGGCTGCGCATCCGTGATCCACTGCTTCACGCGCGATTGAAACACGGGCTTCACGTCGCTGCGGGCCATCTGCGGTCCCAGTCTCAAATCGGTGAACGTGTACTGCTCGATCACCTGCTTGCGATCGTTCAGGGTCCGCGCACGCAGCAGCAGGCCGGTGGAAACCTCGGCGCACAGCCGCTGGGCGAAGCGCAGCTTGTCCTTGGGATCGAGCCGGATCCATTGGCAGTCCATGCCGAGGATGCGCTCGACGTTGCCGAGCTTGAGCGTGTAGTTCTCCGCGATCGCCTCGGGCGTGCCACGGAAGATCGACGGGAAGTAGCGCGCGCTCACGCGGCGGTCGAGCCGCATGGTCTTCGAGTCGGGAAAATAGCAGACCATCTCCTCGCCGCGCCGCACGATCTCGCGCTCGGGGCCTTCGAGGGGCTCGATGCGCTCGTGCTCGACGCCGTCGATGATCGCGTGGGCGATGCGCACGGTGGAGGTGCGCTCGCCACTGGTGTGCACGAAGGTGCCCGAGTAGGAAGCAGTGCGTGCTGCGTTCGCGGCGCGCTGCAGCCAGGCCAGCGGCTCCTGGTGGGGGCCCGCCACGGCGCCGGCCGTGAAACCCAGCGCCAGCGCGGGCAGCCAGGCGCGTGCCGCGCGCGTCATCGGGCCGGGGCCGGGGCGCCGGTTGCCACAGTCCGGTATTGGTCGGGCGAGGGAACCTGGCGGTGCGCGGCGAGGTAGTCGTTCACCTCGATGGCCGCATAGGTGGGCTCGGGCTGGTGCTTCGCGAGCTCCACCGGCGCGTTCGTGACGACCGTCACGCCGCCGGTCTGGGCCACCACGGGCGCCTGCGAGGTACCCTGCATGCCCTGCATGCCGATCCAGCCGACGATTCCGATGGTGGCTACCGAGGCGGCCGCCGCGAGTCCCACGCGCCCGAAGGAGTGGATCGGCCTGGGCTTCGGCTTGATCGCGCTCGGCGCGAGGACGGTAGGCCCCTTCTCGATCTCCCGCATCACGGCCGCAGAGACGTCGAAGCGGTGATACGCGTTGCCGCGAATCGCCTCGCCGATCAGGTGATAGTTTTCCCAGGCCTGCTTCCCCTCGGGGGAACCGCAACAGTCCCGGATCGCACGGTCGCTCGCTTGGGTATCGAGCTCGCCGTCCATCAGCGAAGAAATTTCCTGAGTCATGTCCTGCTCCTGTCCAGCAAAGTGTTACCGCCCTGCGGCTTTGTTTTAGTTCTGGTCTACCAACGCTTGTCCTTGCTCGTGCCCAGCTGCGGGCGGAGCTTCTCCGCCACCGCTTCGCGCGCCCGGAAGATGCGCGAGCGCACCGTGCCGATCGGGCAATTCATGATCTGGGCGATCTCCTCGTAGGAGAGTCCATCGATCTCGCGCAGCGTGATCGCGGTGCGTAACTCCTCCGGCAACGCTTCGATGGCA
Source organism: Usitatibacter sp. (assembly GCA_046715885.1). GTDB lineage: Bacteria > Pseudomonadota > Gammaproteobacteria > Burkholderiales > Usitatibacteraceae > Usitatibacter. The sequence goes on along the minus strand of JBKJYC010000017.1, from coordinate 1,526 downwards.
TCGTTCACCGTCTGGGCGATCTGTTTGGTGGCGAGTTCGCTTTCAGGTGTATTAATGTCGCGCAGCCCGGCGGCGTCCTCGAAGCCCTCGGCCTCCTCGGCTCCGAACTCCGTGGAAGTGGGAGCGCGCCGGCCCAGGGCGATCAGGTAGTTCTTCGCCGTGTTGATGCCGATTCGGTACAGCCAGGTATAGAACGCGCTGTCGCCGCGGAAATTGGGCAGCGCCCGGTAGGCCTTGATGAAAGCCTCCTGCGCCACGTCCTCGATCTCGCCGGGATCGCGGATCACCCTGGAGAGCAGCCTTTCGAGCTTGCGCTGGTACTTGATGACGAGCAGCTCGAAGGCCCTCTTGTCTCCGCGCTGCGCCTTCTCGACCAGTTGCTGGTCGATTTCACGATCGCTCATCCGGGCTGGGGTCTGTGTTGTTCTCGTAGGGGTGGGGGCGCCACCCGCAAGGGCATGCGCAGCGGCCCCCGCGACAAAGGGAACGGAAGCCGCTTGCGGTAGTATAAAGCCGATAGTTTTCATTCCCTTGCCGCGCTCAAGCTCGGACCATGGCTCAATGACCGGGCGCTTTGCAAATAGTTCCACGAGTTGCAGGGTCTTTCCAACATTCTTGCCTCCCAAGTGAGCGAATACGACGTCCTGATCATCGGCAGCGGCCTGGCCGGGCTTTCCGCCGCACTCCGGCTGGCGCCCACCCGCAAGGTTGCGCTGGTCACCAAGCAGGAGCTCCTGGACGGCGCCTCGGCGTGGGCCCAGGGGGGGATCGCGGCCGTCCTGCACGGCACGGATTCCGTGGCGAGCCACATCCGCGACACGCACGTCGCCGGGGCCGGCCTGTGCCACGACGACGCGGTTCGCTTCGTGGTCGAACGCGGACGGCAGTCGGTCGAATGGCTCATCGGGCAGGGCGTGGAATTCACGCGCGAAGGTGGGGAAGAAGACGCATTGCACCTCACGCGTGAAGGCGGGCATAGCCACAGGCGCATAGTCCATGCGGCGGATGCCACCGGGCGCGCGGTCCAGAAGACGCTCGTGGGCCAGGTTCGCAGCCATCCCAACATCGAGGTGCTCCAGCAGCACATCGCGGTGGACCTGATCACCAACCGCAAGCTCGGGCGCACCGGCGAGGACAGGGTGTTTGGCGCCTATGTGCTCGACAAGGAGGCCGGCCGGGTCCGGACGATCGCGGCGCGGCACACCATCCTCGCCACCGGCGGGGCCGGCAAGGTCTACCTCTATACGACCAACCCGGACACGGCCACCGGCGACGGCGTCGCGATGGGCTGGCGCGCCGGGTGCGCGGTGGCGAACATGGAGTTCATCCAGTTCCACCCCACCTGCCTGTACCACCCGCACGCCAAGTCGTTCCTGATCTCCGAGGCGGTGCGTGGCGAGGGCGGCATCCTGCGGCTGCCCGACGGCGAGCGCTTCATGCCGAGGCACGACCCGAGGGCCGAGCTCGCCCCGCGTGACATCGTTGCTCGCGCCATCGACTTCGAGATCAAGCGCCTCGGCCTGGAT
>JBKJYC010000016.1:0-3812 GCA_046715885.1 Usitatibacter sp. | reverse complement strand
GGCGCGCACCGCATCGTCGAAGGCCGCTTGGACTTGCTCGGGCGCCTGCACGCTCTGCAGGGAGACGGTGGTCACGTTGATGCCGGTCTTGTAGCGGTCGAGGATCTGCTGCATCAGCACCTTCACGCGCGCTCCGACCTCGCTGCGGCCCTGGTTCAGCACGAAGTCCATCTTGCTCTTGCCCACCACCTCGCGGATGGCGGTCTCGGCGGACTGCAGCACGTTGTCGTCCGGATTGCGGTTGTTGAAGAGGGAGTCCTCGGGGCTCTTCAGCGTGTACTGGATGGCGAACTGCACCTCGACGATGTTCTCGTCGTCGGTGAGCATCAGCGCTTCCTGCGGCTGCTTGTTCTTCGGGTTTCCGCGATAGCCCACCTCGACCGTGCGCACCGCCGATACGTTCACGACCTCGACCGATTCGACCGGATAGGGGATGTGCCAGCGCGGGCCCGGCATCGTGGTCTCGAGGTATTTTCCGAGACGAAGCACCACGCCGCGGCGTCCCTCGTCGACGATGTAGAAGCCGCTCGCCAGCCACACCGCGACGATGAGCAGGACGATGAAGATGAGGCTCCCGCCGAAGAGCGCCCCGCCGCCGCCGCCGAAGGACGCGGGCGGGCCGCCGTCACCCGCGGGGCGGCGACCGCCGAAGAGCCCCGCCAGCTTCTGCTGGAGCTTCTTCAGAATTTCGTCGAGGTCCGGCGGACCTTCGTTGTTGTTCTTCTTGCCCCACGGGGGCTCGTTCGGCGGCATTGGAGATGAAAGGGCGAGAGGGAGGTTTCAGGCTGCGGGGGCGAGTGCGCTACCGGATTTCGGGGCGGCTTCCAGGAGTGCTGCGCGAATCAGGTCGACACCTTGCCCGGTTGCCGCACTTGCCTTGATATTCAATATCTTACCATGAGTGTCGCGCACGATTTCAGGCTCCAGCCCGGGAACGCGGTCGATCTGGTTGTAGACCACGATCTGGGGTACATCCTGCGCGTCGATCTCCGCAAGCACGCCGTTCACCGCCGCGATCCGTTCTTCACGCGACGGATCCGCGCTGTCCACGACGTGCAGCAGCAGATCGGCCTGCACCGCCTCCTCGAGCGTGGCGCGAAACGCCGCCACGAGCGAGTGCGGGAGATCCTGGATGAAGCCCACGGTATCGGAGATGGCGGCGGTCGTGCCGTTTGCAAGCCAGACGCGCCGCGTGGTGGTGTCGAGCGTGGCGAAAAGCTGGTCGGCCACGTAGGCATCGCCCTTCGAAAGCTTGTTGAACAGCGTGGACTTGCCGGCGTTCGTGTAGCCCACGATCGAGACGCGCAGCATCCCCGAGCGCGTGCGGCCCGAGCGCTGCGTCTCGCGCGTGCGGGCGACCTTGCGAATGCGCTCCTTCAGCTTCTTCACGCGCTCGCCGATGAGGCGCCGGTCGAGCTCGATCTGCTTCTCGCCCGGCCCGCCGGTCTTCCCCAGCGCTCCGCGCTGGCGCTCCAGGTGGCTCCACCCGCGGACGAGGCGTGACGCATGGTGCTGCAGGCGCGCCAGCTCGACCTGCAGCTTGCCCTCGTGGGAGCGGGCGCGCTGGCCGAAAATCTCCAGGATCAGCTCGGTGCGGTCGTACACCCGTACCGGCTTCCAGCCCTCGGCGAGCGCGCGCTCGAGGTTGCGCACCTGGGCGGCGGACAGGCCCTGGTCGAAGACCACTGTCTGCGCGTTGTGCAGGCGAAGCGCGTCGCGGATCTGCTCGACCTTGCCCTTGCCCGCGTACGTGGCGGGGTCCGGGCGGTCGCGCTTGCCGCGCACCACTTCGGCCACCTTCGCGCCCGCGGTTTCCACCAGGCGTGCGGCTTCCTCCGAGCGCGCGGCTGCGTCCCGCGTGCCGAAGTCGAGGGACACGAGGACGGCCGATTCGCGGTTTTCAGCCCCGGAGGGGGCGCGCTCAGGAGTCTTGCGAGTGCTCAAGCGGTACCGACACAGGCCGCGCCGGGACCACCGTCGAGATGGCGTGCTTGTACACCATCTGCGTCACGGTGTTCTTGAGGAGCACGACATACTGGTCGAAGGATTCGATCTGGCCCTGGAGCTTGATGCCGTTCACCAGGTAGATCGAGACCGGGACATGTTCCTTGCGCAGCGTGTTGAGGAACGGGTCTTGGAGAAGTTGCCCTTTGTTGCTCATTGTTTGCCCCTCGGGATTGCGGGTTTTCTACGACTGCGGATAGCAGCAACCATGATACCACCCCCGCTCCGACACACCCGGGCGCGGCTAGTTCCCGTACTTCTTCTTGAGATGCAGCCGGTTGCGGCGCTTCGCCCGCTCCTGGCTGACAGTGAGGACCTGCGCTTTCTTCCCGGCGTACGGGTTCACGCCGGATCGCAGCTCGACACGCAGGGGCGTGCCCTTCAGCTTGAACGTCCGGATGAAAACGCCCTCGAGGTAGCGGCGGTAGGTCGGCTTGATGCTCGCCGTCGAGGTGCCGTGGATCACCACGATCGGCGGATTGGAGCCCCCCTGGTGCGCGTAGCGAAGCTTCGGGCGGATCTTGCCGTTCAAGGGCGGCTGCTGCTCCTGCGTGGCCGCGATCAGCGCGCGCGTGAGCTTCGGCGTGGAGAGCTTGGCCATCGCCGCGGCGAAGGCCGTATCGACGCCCGCCAACATCTTCTTGATTCCGGTGCCGTGGCGCGCGGAAATCTGGTGCCATTCGGCGAAATCGAGGAACTGGAGCTTGCGCTCGAGATCGCTCAGCACGTCCTTGCGCTTTTCCGCGTCGATCGCGTCCCACTTGTTCACCGCGACCACGAGCGCGCGGCCCGCCTCCAGGATGTAGCCGCCGATGTGCGCGTCCTGCTCGGCGATGTCGCTCTGCGCATCGACCACCAGGATCACCACGTTGGCGCGCTCGATCGCCTGCAGCGTCTTCACCACCGAGAACTTCTCGACCGCTTCCCAAACCTTGCCGCGCTTGCGGATGCCCGCGGTGTCGACCAGCGTGTAGCGCTTGCCTTCCCAGGCGAGCTCGACCTCGATGGCGTCGCGCGTGGTGCCCGGCTGGTCGAATGCGATCACGCGCTCCTCGCCCAGGAGCCGGTTCACGAGCGTGGACTTGCCGACGTTGGGGCGCCCCACGATCGCCACGCGCGGATGGTCGGGGACTTCCTCCTCGTCCTCGGGCTCGGGAAACCTCGCGAGCGCGTCCTCGATCAGCTGGCGCACGCCCTCGCCGTGCTCGGCGGAAATGGCGATCGGATCGCCCAGCGCGAGCTCATGGAACTCCGCGGTGACCATCGCCTCGCGCATGCCCTCGGTCTTGTTCACCGCGAGGTACACGGGCGCGGAGGTCTCCTTGCGCAGCATGTCGGCGATGCGCTTGTCCTGGGGTGCCAGGCCCGCGCGCCCGTCCACGAGGAAGACGATGACGTCGGCCTCGGCGATCGCCTCGCGCGCCTGGCGCGCCATCTCGGAGAGGATGCCTTCCTTGGCGACCGGCTCGAAGCCGCCCGTGTCCACCACGATGAAAGGCTTCTCGCCCAGGCGCCCCTGACCATAGTGGCGGTCGCGCGTGAGGCCCGGCAGGTCGGCCACCAGCGCATCGCGCGAACGCGTGAGGCGGTTGAAGAGCGTCGACTTGCCGACGTTGGGCCGGCCCACGAGGACAACTGTCGGTTTCACGTCAGCAGGGGGGACAGTTCACAGCTCGGCGAATCGATGTGCCCTGGCGAAGGGACAGTTCACAACTCGGCGAATCGATGTGCCCTGGCGAAGGGACAGGTCACAACGCGAGCGAAGCGATGTGCCCTGTCCTGTCAAAGCCGCACCATCACGACCGAAC
>JBKJYC010000015.1:0-5782 GCA_046715885.1 Usitatibacter sp. | reverse complement strand
TCATCGTGAGCGGCCTGGGCGCCGGCATGGCGCTCGGCGGCACGCTCATCGAAACCGCGGGGATCAGCCCCGCTTTCACGATCGCGGCGTCGATCGCTTGCGCGATGGCGCTGCTTGCGGCGCTGTCCCCGCTTTCGCCCGCGGCGCAGCCTTCGGCGCGCGCGGCGGAGTAGCCTTCGCGCGCGCATCCAGCGCGCCGAGCAGCCCGCGAAGCAGCTTCACCTCGGCGCGCTCGAGACGCGTGCGCGCGAAGAGCCGCCGCATGTGCGCGATGAAGCGCCCCGGCCGCGCCGGGTCGAGGAAGCCGCTCGCCAGCGCGCTCGCCTCCAGGTGGTCGAAAAAGCCGTTGGCGTCGTCGAGCGTCGCAAACTGGCGCTGGCGGCCCTGCGGCGCGGCATGGGCGAGCGCGGCCACGGCAACCTCGTAGCATGCGACCTGCACCGCCGCCGCGAGATTGAGCGACGTGTACTGCGGATTCGCCGGAATCGAGGCGAAGGCCTGGCAGAGCGCCAGCTCCTCGTTGCTGAGCCCCGAGGTCTCGTTGCCGAATACCAGGGCGACGCGGCCGCCGAGCGCCGCCGCCACGATCGGCGGTGCCGCATCGCGCAGCGCCTGCACCGGATGCGAAAGGTCGCGCCGGCGCGCGCTGAATCCCACCGCCAGCACGCAGCCCGACAGCGCCGCTTCGAGCGTCTCGTGCACGGTAGCGCTCGCGAGCAGTTGCGCACCGCCGGCGGCCATCGCCGTCGCTTCCGCGTCGGGAAAGCGCCGCGGCCGCACCAGCGCCAGGTCCGACACTCCCATGGTCTTCATCGCGCGCGCGGACGCGCCGATGTTGCCCGGATGGCTGGTCTGGGCAAGAACCACCCGGATCCTCGAAAGGGCGTCGCGTCGCTCCATAGTAAAATTCTGCCATGCATCCCATGCTCAACACCGCCGTCAAGGCCGCGCGCAGGGCGGGCGCCATCATCATCCGCGGCTCGAACGACATCGAACGCCTCACCATCCACCGCAAGCGCCACAACGATTTCGTCTCGGAGATCGACCACGCCGCCGAGGCGGCGATCATCCAGGTCCTCAAGGAAGCCTATCCCGCGCACGGCTTCTACGCCGAGGAAAGCGGCAAGGACCGCGCGAAATCGGAGTTCGTCTGGTGTATCGATCCCCTCGACGGCACCACCAATTTCCTGCACGGCTTTCCGCAATACTGCGTTTCGATCGCGCTCCTGCACCACGGCGTGCCGGAGCAGGCGGTCGTCTTCGATCCGAACCGCAACGAGCTGTTCACCGCCACGAAGGGCGCTGGCGCCTACCTGAACGAGCGGCGCATCCGCACGAGCAAGCTGGAGTACCTGAAGGACGCCCTCATCGGCACCGGATTCCCGTACCGCGAGAAGCAGGACCTCGACAGCTACCTGGAGCAGTTCAAGACGATGACGGCGAACTGCGCCGGCGTCCGCAGGCCGGGCGCGGCGGCGCTCGACCTCGCCTGGGTCGCGTGCGGGCGCATGGACGGGTTCTGGGAGATCGGCTTGTCGCCGTGGGACATGGCAGCCGGCGCGCTCCTCGTGCGCGAGGCGGGCGGGCGCATCGGCGATCTCGACGGCGAGGACAAGTTCATGGACTCCGGCCGCGTCGCCGCTTCCAACTCGAAGATCTTCACGCAGCTGCTCAAAGCGCTTGGCGGAGGTGCGCGCGAGCATGCAGCCTCTTCCTGAGCGCGCGGCGGTGGTCCCCCGGATCGTGGTCGTCGGCGGTGGCGCCGGCGGCCTTGAGCTGGTGACCAAGCTCGGCAATACGATCGGGCGCTCCGGCAGGGCGCACGTCACCCTCGTCGACCGCAGCCGCACCCACCTCTGGAAGCCGCTGCTGCACGAAGTCGCCGCGGGCAGCATGGACATCCACCAGCACCAGCTCGACTACCTCGCGCAGGCGCGCTGGCATCGCTTCACCTTCGCGCTCGGGGCGCTCGCCGGCCTCGACCGCGAACATCGCGAGGTCGTCGTGGATCGGGTCTGCGACGTGGACGGCGAGGAGATCCTGCCGGTGCGGCGCATCGGCTACGACACGCTGGTGATCGCGATCGGCAGCGAGTCCAACGATTTCGGCACTCCCGGCGTGCGCGAGCATGCGTTCACCATCGACCAGCCCTGGCAGGCGAACCTCTTCCACCGCAAGCTCGTGAACGCGTGCTTCCGAGCGAACTATTCGGGCGACGGCATGGCGCTGCACATCACCATCGTCGGCGCCGGCGCCACCGGCGTGGAGCTGGCCGCGGAGCTGCACAACACGATCCGCGTGATGACCGCCTACGGGCTGGAGAAATTCGATCCCGAGAAGCAGATCCGCATCACGATCGTCGAAGCGGGCCCGCGCATCCTGCCCGGGCTCCCGGAATACGTCGCGACGGAGACTTCGCGCGTGCTGGAGCAACTCGGCGTCGAGGTCCTCACCGCGCAGAAGGTCGTGGAGGTGACCGGCAGGCGCGTGAAGACCGAGGACGGCCGCGAGATTCACGGCGACTTCATCGTGTGGGCCGCCGGCATACGCTGCGCCGACGCGCTGAAGGACCTCGGTGGCCTCGACACCGACCGGATCAACCGCGTGATCGTGCAGCAGACGCTGGAGACTCCGAAGGATCGCGACGTGTTCGCGCTCGGCGATTGCGCTGCGTGCCCCTGGTCCGAGGGCAAGCTGGTGCCGCCGCGCGCCCAGGCCGCGCACCAGCAGGCGAGCCACCTGGTGAGGACGTTGAAGCGGCGCCTCGCGGGAAAGCCCCCCAAGCCGTTCCACTACCGCGACTTCGGCTCCCTCATCTCGCTGGGCCGCTACGACACCGTGGGCCAGCTGATGGGCTTCATCGGCGGCGGCCGCCTGCGCGTGGAAGGCTTCCTCGCGAAGCTCTTCTATGTTTCGCTCTACCGCCTGCACATCTGGGCGCTGTTCGGTTTCTGGCGCATGGCCCTGGACACGCTCGCGCGCATGATCCGCCGCCAGACCGAGCCGAAGGTGAAGCTGCACTAGCCGTCGGCGTTCCGCACTCCCGTAAAATGTCGGCGTGAACGCCCCACTCGAGGCCACCAAGGCCGCCTCGCACACCCCGATGATGCAGCAGTACCTCGCGCTGAAGGCGGGGTACCCCGACATGCTGCTGTTCTACCGCATGGGCGATTTCTACGAGCTGTTCTACGGCGACGCGGAGCGCGCCTCCAAGCTCCTCGACATCACGCTCACCACGCGCGGGGCTTCCGCGGGGCAGCCGATCCGCATGGCGGGCGTGCCCTACCACTCGATCGAGCCGTACCTGGCGAAGCTGGTGAAGCTGGGCGAGTCGGTGGCGATCTGCGAGCAGGTGGGCGACCCCGCGACATCCAAGGGCCCGGTGGAGCGCAAGGTCACGCGCATCGTGACGCCGGGGACGCTGACCGATTCCGCCCTGCTGGCCGCGACGCGCGAGAGCCTGCTGGCCGCGGCGTACGTCGCCGGTCCGATCGCAGGCATCGCGTGGCTCTCGCTTGCGAGCGGACGGCTGCGCGTCACGGAGGTGGGCCGGGCCCGGCTGGGCGCCGAGCTGGAGCGGCTGCAACCCGCGGAGCTGCTGCTTGCGCAGGACTGCGAGATCCCGGCGCTGCGCGAAGCGCCCGCGGTGCGGCGGATCGAGCCCTGGCGCTTCGATGCGGACGCGGCGAAACGCGAGCTCGCGAAGCAATTCGGCACGACGGACCTCTCCGGCTATGGCTGCGAGGGCATGGACGCCGCCGTCGCCGCGGCCGGGGCTCTCCTCGCCTACTGCCGCCACACCCAGCAGTCCGCCTTGCCGCACGTGACGGGGCTCGGCGTCGAGCGCGAGAGCGAGTTCGTCCTGATGGACGCGGCCACGCGCCGCAACCTCGAGATCACCGAGACGATTTCCGGCGCCGAGTCGCCCACGCTCTTCTCGCTGCTCGATCGCTGCGCCACCTCCATGGGCAGCCGGCGGCTGCGACACTGGTTGCATCATCCGTTGCGCGACACGGCGGCGCTTTCGCGCCGCCAGCAGGCCATCGCCGGCCTGCTCGACCCGCAGTCCGCGGTTCGCCACCCGCACATCGGGCAGGCGTTACGCGGGTGGTCCGACGTGGAGCGCATCGGCTCGCGCATCGCGCTTCGCACCGCGCGACCGCGCGACCTCGCCGGGCTGCGCGAGACCCTGGTGACCTTGCCAGCGCTGCACGCGGCCCTCGCGCGGAGCGCCATGCCGGCGCTGCAGGAGACCGCCCGGGAGCTGCAGCCGGTTCCCGCGATCGCCGACCGGCTCGCGGCGACGCTGAAGGAGGAGCCCGCGGCGGTGGTGCGCGAAGGCGGCGTCATCCGCGACGGGTTCGATCCGGAGCTCGACGAACTGCGCGCGATCCAGGGCGACTGCGGCGCCTTCCTGCTCGAGATGGAGCAGCGCGAGCGAGCGCGCACGGGCATCGCGAACCTGCGCGTGGAGTTCAACCGCGTGCACGGCTTCTTCATCGAGGTCACCCAGGCCCAGCTCGACAAGGTCCCGTTGGAGTACAAGCGCCGGCAGACCATGAAGAACGCCGAACGCTTCATCACCCCGGAGCTCAAGGCCTTCGAGGACAAGGCCCTCGCCGCGGGCGGGCGCTCGCTCGCCCGCGAGAAGGAGCTCTACGAGGCGCTGCTCGATGAGCTAGGCACGCACCTCGCGCGCCTGCAGGCGATCGCGGACGCCGCCGCTGCGCTCGACGCGTTCGTGGCACTGGCCGCCTCCGCCGAGGCCCTCGACCTCGCGCGCCCCGAGTTCACGACCGAGGACTGCATCGAGATCCACGACGGCCGCCACCTCGGCGTGGAGAGCCAGGTCGAGTCGTTCATCCCCAACGACACGGGCCTCTCGCGCTCGCGCCAGTTGCTGCTCATCACCGGCCCGAACATGGGCGGCAAGTCCACTTACATGCGCCAGGTCGCGCAGATCGCGCTCCTCGCCTACTGCGGGGCGTTCGTGCCCGCGAGCTCGGCGCGGGTGGGGCCGCTGGACCGCATCTTCACGCGCATCGGCGCATCCGACGACCTCGCGGGCGGACGCTCGACCTTCATGGTGGAGATGACCGAGGCCGCCTCGATCCTCAACAACGCGACCCCGCGCAGCCTCGTGCTGGTCGACGAGATCGGACGCGGCACCTCGACCTTCGACGGCCTGGCCCTCGCCTACGCGATCGCGCGCCATCTCGCGGAAACGACGCGCTGCTACACCCTGTTCGCGACGCACTACTTCGAGCTCACGCAGCTCGCCTCCAGCTTGCCCAATATCGCCAACGTCCACCTCGACGCCGTGGAGCACAAGGACCGCATCGTCTTCCTCCACCGCCTCGAGGGCGGGCCGGCGGATCGCTCGTACGGCATCCACGTCGCGCACCTCGCGGGCATTCCGAAGGAGATCGTGCGCGCGGCGCGAAGGCACCTTTCCGAGCTGGAGAAGCAGCTTCGTCCCGGCGGGCCGCAGCCGGACCTGTTCGCGGCGCCGGCCCCGGCGGCCGAGGCGGTGCCTTCGCGCGTGGAGGACGCCCTCGCGGACATCCAGCCCGACGAGCTCACGCCGCGCGAGGCGCTCGAGGCGCTCTACCGGCTGAAGAAGCTCGCCGATGAATAGGAACCGGCTGGGCGTACTGGCGTTCGGATTCGCGCTGCTGCTTGCCGGATGCGCGACGCGCCCGCCGCATCCCGGCGCGTTCTCCTTCGCGATCTTCGGGGACACGCCCTACAGCGAGAACGAAACGGTCGCATTCCTGCGGAC
>JBKJYC010000014.1:0-7434 GCA_046715885.1 Usitatibacter sp. | reverse complement strand
GCGGCGGGAGCCGGTGCGGCGGGTGCCGGCGCGGCGGGGCGCGAGCCGCCCATCGTTTCGGGCACCGGGGGCGATACGGCGGATTTCTGCGGCGCGGCGGTCGGCACGGTCGCGGCGGGCACCGCGGCGGGGGCGACAGCGGCAGCGGCTGGGGAAGTGACGGGAATCGGATCAGGCATGGCGCGCGGCTTCGCTTCCGCCGCGATCAGGAAGCGCTCCGTCCCGGGCTGCGACCCGCGGGTGACCGAGCCCCGCGGCGCGGCGTTACGCATGGTCACCGACTGCTCGAAGATCTCGATCAGCTTGGACGAAGAAGGCGTCTCCCCGGCGATCTGCACCTCGCGCACCTTGCCCTGCGGGCGGATGTCGATCTGCTGCACCCACGTGGAATCGGGCAGCAGCCGCGAGAGTTCCTCGACGAATGCGAGCACGGGCTGGCTCGCGTGCTTTTTCGAGAGCAGGAAGTTGTAGTCGGCAACGTTGCGCTCGAGCTCCTTCGCGAGGGCATCGGTGGACTCGGCCTCGGCCTTGGCCTTCGCGACCACCGGCATGACGCCGATCGCGGCTTCGCGTTTCTGCCAGAGCGGCACGGCCAGCACGAGCGCGAAGAGAATGGCGACCGCGAGGGCCAGCGCGAGCTGCAGGCGGCGGGCCCCTCCAGGATCACGCTGCCCGCGCTGCGATTCCGGCAGCAGGTCGATCGGCGCCGCGGAGCGCGCGGCGTCATCGGCGAGCACCACGGCCTGGACGCTCGCACCCCAATCGCGCAACTGCATTACGCGTTCATCGACGAGCGCACGGCGCGCCACTCCGAGATCGACATGAACCTTGCCGGCGGCCGGGTCGCGGCTCGCGATGCGGTATCCGAAGTACACCTCCTCGGCGCGGAAGGGTGAAAGCCGGTCCATCTCGAACGCCAGCACCTGCGCCAGGTTCTCCTCCGTGGCGAGGGGAAGCGCCACGCGGCGCAGCAACGACTCTTCGCGAGCGAGGGACAAGCGCACGCGCCCCTGCGTCTCGCCGGTGCCCGAGAGCAGATTGCGAAGCGCGAGCCGGCGCCCCTCGGGGTCGAGGGAGGCCAGGGGCGAGTGGGAGACCTCGGCCAGTGTCGTGCCGCGCACTTCGACCAGCCACAGCGTCTCGTCCTTCAGCGCGACCAGCGGCGCGCGGCTGCGTCCCGTGAGGCCACTGAAACGCTCTGGAACCAGGCGCGCGATCTCCGCGGTCCACCAGCGCCAGAACGTGGACAGCTGCTGTCGCCACCGGGGCACGGCGCGGCGCGCTGCGAAGTTTTCGGGGATCGCGCTCATCTCTCCGTCCCCTGGGAGGCGGCAGGTGCGGCGCCCTCCGGGATGCTTGGCTTGTCCGTTGGAGCGGTGCGCCACGCAAGGAACGTGACGGGACGGCGGGGCACGGGCCGCAGCAGCACCACGGCGTCACGCACGAACACGGTCCCGTCAGGCAGGCGCGCCTCCGAGCGGATCGTCGCCACCTGCCCGCTGGGCGCGGACGCGTAGGCCCCGGCTTCGGGGAACGGCGGGACCGGCAGGCGATTGGCGCGCGCCTCATCGCGGCGGACGATGAAAGCATCCACCAGCTCCGCAGTCACCCCCGGGATCGCGAGCAGCACCTCGCGCGTGGCCGCCGGCGTAGCCACGCCGGTCTGGCGCGAGTACACGGTGATCATCGGAGCAATGCGGCGATAGATGTCCGGACGCATGCCGAGCACGAGCTGGATCTCCTCAATGGCCTGGAATGGCGCGTTGGCGGGGCGGTAAGCCAGGCCGGCGGCTTGGTAGTCGGACTCCTCGGCGCCATGCACGCGCTTGAGCGAGTCGGGGTCGCGCCAGTCGGCAATCGCATCCACCAACCGGGTCGCCTCCTCGTCGGGGAGCCCGATGGAGACCATGAGTCCCCGGAGCAGGGCGTCCGACGCCGTATTGACGTCGATTCTAGCAGACTCGTCGCGCATCTCGACGCGCACCAGCGCCTCGCCGAAGCTCATCTCATGGGGCGCCCCGTCGCGGCGCCATTGCTCGGGCGAGTTGTCGATGCGATAGCTTTCCCACACGCCGCGCGTGACCCCCGAGTCCGCCGCCGCTTCGGCGAGCGCGATGGAAACCGAATTGCGCACCACCAGCGCATCGGTGCGCGCGGAGAACGCGAAGCTGGCCGTGACGACCGTGAGCAGCGTAGCGAGCCAGATCACCAGCACCAAGGCGACACCGCGCTGCATCGAGCGGCCCGGGCGCCTCATTGGATCCTCGGCCGGCATACGCGCTGGAACGCGTTCTCGAGGCATCCCGCCTCTTCGCCGAGCATCACGCGGGCGACCACGTCGGGCAACTCGGTGCCGTCGGCCAGCTTCAGGTGCAGGCGCACCATCTGCGGGATCCGGTGCGTGAACGTCCATTCGGACTGCCATTGCGGCTCCACGAAGTCATTCTCCCCGCCGAAATACGCGAACTCCACGGAGTCCACGTTCGCCACCAGCAACGTGGGCTCCGCGGCGCGCAGCGGAGCGAAGTCCTGTGCCTTGTCGTCGGACAGCGCGCGGCGCATCACCAGGTTGCGCTCACGAGGGTCGGCCGCCGCCGTGACTTCCAGGCCCACCAGGGCGAGGCCGCCGCTCGACGCGCCCGCCGCCCGCGTCGAGACGAAACGCACGCTCTTCGCATCGCCCTCGAACGCGAACCGCAGCTTCGCGGGGTCTTTCCAGCGCATCGGGAACACTTCGGCCAGCTCGCGGCGCAGAAAGTTCTGGGCGAGCTGCAGGTCGACTGTGCGCTGTCCCTTCGCCGATCCCGCATCCCACCCGCGCAGGGCAAAGCCGAGGGCTCCCCAGGCCAGGCCCAGCATCGCGACCAGCAGCACGAGCGCAAGAACGAGCTCGAGCAGCGTGAAGCCGCCCTGATTCCCGCGCGCACGCGCCGAGCAGCTCACGGACGCGGCCCCAGCTGCAGGTTGGACAGGGCAAGGTCGTGCTCGCGTCCTTCCGCCCCGAGCCATTTCACGCGGGCCTCGGCGCGGTAAAGCGAAAAGGTCGATTGCAGCGGGGCACCCGGCTCCGGATCGGCTCCGTAGCGCTCGATTCTCAGGGTCCACTGATAGCGCCGGTCCGCGCTCTCGCCGCGCGCTTCGCCTTCCTTCACCGTCTCCTCGAGCCCGAGCCCCACGGTCGCGAGCTTCGACTGCGCGATGGCGAGCGCCTGCGAGCGCTCGCCCAGGCTGGAGGTGCGCGCGAGCCAGGTCGAGAACACCTCGAAGACGACCGAGGTGATGAGCGCGAGCACGACGAAAGCCACCACCACCTCGAGGAGCGTGAACCCGGACTGCGAGCGCGAGCGCGAAGTCATTCGCCGATCGAGACCCGGCCCGTGAGCCAGTCCACGTCCACGAGAAACTTGCGCTCGCCCGAGGAAACCGTGATGCGTCCGCCGGTCGAGCTGCCGTCGGCGTAGAAGCGGATGGAGCCCTTGCGCTCGCTCTCGACCTCGGTCTGCGCGGTGTAGAGCTTGAGATCCACGCCCTCGGGCAGCTTGTGGGCCTTCTCGTCGCCGCTGAAGAGGAATTGGCGCGCGTCCACGTCGAGCGTGAGCAGCGCGTCGCGGCGGGTGGCCATCGCCGTCGATTGCGCGGTGCGAAGCCCGGCCGCCAGAGCGCGCGCGGAGGACTTGAGATCGGCTGCCGAGGCACCCCTTCCCGACATCGACAACACGAGGCCCATCGCCACGGCGGCGATGGCCACCACGACGACGATCTCCAGCAGCGTGAATCCGCGTTGGCGTGCCTTCATGGTGATCGCGGCGGCGCTCACAACGGGATGTCGTAGATGGACAGCATGGCCGCCAGCATCGACAGGACGATGGCCGCGACGATGAGCGCCATGGTGAGGATCATGAAGGGCTCGAGGAACGCGAGCAGCTTGCGGATCGCCTGCTCCACTTCCACGTCGTACGTGTCGGCGACCTGCAGCAGCATCTCGTCGAGGCGGCCGGTCTCCTCGCCCACCATGATCATGTGCACGGCGAGCAACGGGAAGCGGCCGGTCTCCATCATCGGGCGGCCGAGGCCGCGGCCTTCCTTAAGCTCCCTCGCCACGTTGCCCACGGCTTCGGCGAGCCAGCTGTTGCCCATCGTATCGCGCACGATCGCGAGCGCGGAGACCAGCGCCACGCCATTACCGAGCAGCGTGCCGAGCGTGCGCGCGAAGCGCGCCATCTCGACCTTGGCGACGAGATCGCCCGCGAGCGGCCAGCCGAGCATCCGGCGGTCGAGCGCGAAACGGGCCTCGGGTTCCTTGAACTTCTTCGCGACGAACCAGATCAGCGCCGCCACCGCGAGCAGGATCGCCCACCAGTAGTTGCGCAGCACGTCGCCGAGGAAAATCACGACGGAAGTGGCGAAAGGCAGCGCCTTGCCCGACTGCTGGAAGATCGGCTTGAAGCGCGGCACGACGGCGATCAGCAGGATCGCCACCGACAGGATCGAGACCGTGAACAGGATCACGGGGTACACGAGCGCCGAGGTGACCTGCGAGCGAAGCGCCTTGGCGCGCTCCATGAACTCCGCCAGGCGCACGAGCACCACGGGCAGGCTGCCGCCCGCCTCCCCCGCCCGGATCATGTTCACGAAGAAGCGCGAGAAGACGCCCTTCTGCTCGTCGAGCGCCTTGGAAAGCGACGCGCCGCCGCGCACCGAGTTGCGCACGTTGGTGAGCAGCTCGGCCACGCGCGGCGTGGCCGCGAGGTTGATCAGGATCTCGATCGAGCGGTCGAGCGGAAGCCCGGCCTTCAGCAGCGTGGCCAGCTCGCGCGTGATGATCGCGATGTCGTTCTGCGAGATGCCCTTGCGCTCGAAGAGCGAGCCCGACTTGGCCGCCGCGGGTCCCGCGCGGGCGGCGCTCGCCTCCTCCGCGCGGATCGGGATGAAGCCCATCTCCTGCAGGCGCGAGACGGCGCCCGGATGGCTCGCGGCCTCCAGCACGCCTTCCTGCACCTCGCCCGCGGGGGTTACGGCCTTGTATTGGTAAAACGGCATGCTCAGTCTTCGCACGTGACGCGAAGCACTTCCTCGATCGTGGTCTGTCCGGCGAGCGCCTTGCGCAGCCCGTTCTCGTACATCGTTTCCATGCCTTCCTTGATGGCCTCCACGCGGATCTCGCCCGCGGTGGCGTGCCGCATGATCTGCGCGCGGATGGCGTCGGTCATGACCAGCATCTCGACGATCGAAAGGCGTCCGAAATAGCCCGTGCCGGCGCACTGCGGGCAGCCCATCGGCCGGTAGATCGTGACCGGGCCCGACGGCACGAAGCGCCGCAGCCCCATCTGCTCCACCACCTCGGTCAGGGCCTCGTGCGGCTGGCGGCAATGCTTGCAGAGCGTGCGCACCAGGCGCTGCGCGAGGATGCCGGTGACGGTGGAGGTGAGCAGGTAATCCTCCGCGCCCATGTCGAGAAGGCGGCTCACGGTCGCGGGCGCGTCGTTGGTGTGGACGGTGGAGAGCACCATGTGGCCGGTGAGCGCGGACTGCATCGCGATCCGCACCGTTTCCAGGTCGCGGATCTCGCCCACCATGATGATGTCGGGGTCCTGGCGCACGATCGAGCGCAGGGCATTGGCGAAGGTGAGGTCGTTCTGCGGGCGCACCTGGATCTGGTTGATGCCGGGCATCTGGTACTCGACCGGGTCCTCGACGGTGACGATCTTGATGTCGGGCCGGTTCAACCGGTCGAGCGCCGTGTAGAGCGTCGTGGTCTTGCCGCTACCGGTGGGGCCGGTGACGAGCAGGATTCCGTGGGGCTGGTCCAGCACGTCGAGGAATTTGCGCAGCGCCTCGCCCTCGAATCCGAGCGACTCGAAGTCCAGGGGCACCCCGCCCTTGTCGAGGATGCGCATGACCACGCTCTCGCCGTGCATGGTCGGGACGGTCGAGACGCGAAGGTCGATCTCCTTGCCCTGCACGCGCAGCTTGATGCGCCCGTCCTGCGGCAGCCGACGCTCGGCGATGTCGAGCGAGGCCATGATCTTCACGCGCGAGATCACCGCGGCCGAGAGGCGGCGCGGCGGCGATTCCACCTCGTGCAGCACGCCGTCGATGCGGTAGCGCACGATGAGGCGGTTCTCGAACGGCTCGATGTGGATGTCCGAGGCACGCTGCTCCAGCGCCTTCGTGAGCAACAGGTTCACGAGGCGGATGACCGGGGCCTCGCTGGCGAGGTCCTTCAGGTGCTCCACGTCGCCCAGGTCCTGCTCGTCGTCGGTGCGCGCCTGGATGTTGTCGACGATCTGCCCCATCGAAGACTTGCCGCCGCCATAGAGGCGTTCGAGGGCCGCGTCGATCTCGTTGGGTGCCGCGATGTAAGCGCGCACGCGCTTGCCAGTGGCCATCTGCACCGCGGAGATCACGTAGGAATCGCTCGGGTCGGCGATGGCGAGGGCGAGCTCTTCGTCGTCCTCGCGCAGCGGAACGGCTTGCGCGTCGCGGAGGAATTTCGGGCTGATACGCTCCTCGAGAAGTGGCAGCTCGGGGAAATCGGAACCGGATGCGACCGGGATGTCGAGCTGGGTTGCCAGCGCATCGGCGAGATCGCGTCCCGAGACCATGCCCAGCCGCATCAGGATGACGCCGATCTTGTCGCTGGACTCGCCCTCCTGGAGCTTCAGAGCTCTTTCCAGGTTGGCGGGATCGAGCTTGCCGCGCTCGACGAGGATCTCACCGATTCGTTGAGGCAAAGTGGGGATTTCCGTTCGTAAGCGTTTGAAAAGTATAACAGCCGGTCATTGCCGGGCGACTGCTCTGGACGGGGTTTGGAGTCCGGGTCAATGCAAAAGTTGCAAGCCCATGCTTGAAAACAAGGGACTGAAAAAAGAAAGGGCGGCCCGGCTTCCCGGACCGCCCCAATGGCCTCCTGGGAGAGACTTGGATCAGTTGTAGGCCGACTCGCCGTGTGCGGTGATGTCGAGCCCTTCGCGCTCCTCTTCCTCGGGAACGCGCATTCCGATCAACAGGTCGGCGATCTTCAATGCGATGAAGGCGACGACGCCGGACCAGACGAGCGTGACAGCCACCGCCTTGGCCTGCGTGATGACCTGGCTCGTGATCGAGTAGTCCGCGGGCTTGATCATGGACGCGGTGACCCAATCGGATACATAGCCTGGCCCGCCCAGGTCGGGCGAGGCGAAGACGCCCGTGAGGAGCGCGCCCACGATGCCGCCGATCGCATGCACGCCGAAGACATCGAGCGAGTCGTCGGCACCGAGCATTTCCTTCAGGCCATTGACGCCCCACAGGCAGGCCAGGCCGGCGATGAAGCCAATCACCAGGCCGCCGCCGATGCCGACGTTGCCGGCGGCAGGCGTGATCGCCACCAGCCCGGCCACCGCACCCGACGCCGCGCCCAGCATTGACGCCTTGCCGCGCATCAGCGCCTCA
>JBKJYC010000013.1:0-7196 GCA_046715885.1 Usitatibacter sp. | reverse complement strand
GTGCGAGCTTGGCGAGGATGTCGAGGAACTGCTCGACGCCCGCGCCCGTCTTCACCGACATGAAGCACACCGGGATGAGGTGGCCTTCCCGCAGCGCCTTCTCGAACGGGGCATGCAGCTGCTCGGGTGCCAGTTCCTCGCCCTGCTCGAGGTACAGGGCCATCAGCGCCTCGTCCACCTCGACCACCTGGTCGATGAGCGCGGAGTGCGCGGCCTTTACCGACGAGAAGTCCGAGTCGCCGTCGGGGTTGAAAAAGCAGTCCACCACGTCCTTCCCGCCGTGAGCGGGAAGATTGATGGGCAGGCACTCCTTGCCGAACACCTCCTGTACGCGCGCGAGCAGACCCGCGAGATCGACGTTCTCCCCGTCGATCTTGTTGATGACGATCATGCGGTCCAAGCCGCGCTTGGCCGCGGCCTTCATCATGCGCACGGTGTTCAGCTCGATGCCGTTCTGCGCGTTGATGACGACGATCGCCATCTCCACGGCCGCGAGCGCGCTGATCGACTGGCCGGCGAAGTCGGGCATGCCGGGGGTGTCGATCAGGTGGACGTGGATGCCTTTGTAGGGGAAGTTCACGACGGCCGACTGGAGGGAGTGGCCGTGCTGCTTTTCGAGGGGATCGAAGTCGCAGACTGTGGTGCCGCGCTCGACGCTGCCTGGCGCGTTGATGACCCCCGTCTTATGCAGCAGAGCCTCGGCGAGGGTCGTCTTCCCGGCTCCGCCGTGGCCGACTAGAGCCACGGTATGGATGTTCTCCGTCGAATACTTGGGCACGGCGGCAATCCTTTCT
This sequence comes from Usitatibacter sp., assembly GCA_046715885.1. Lineage (GTDB taxonomy): Bacteria > Pseudomonadota > Gammaproteobacteria > Burkholderiales > Usitatibacteraceae > Usitatibacter. Next base: position 6,402 of record JBKJYC010000013.1, on the reverse strand, counting down.
GCTGCCCTGCAGCAACGCGGTGGGTGTGCGCTTAATGTACACCCCTGCGCGTCAGGCGGAAATTTCCAGTTCCACCACCGCCCTTTCGCCCGCCAGGGCCTGCGCCGTCGCCACGTAGGCACGGATCGCCGCGCGAACGTTCTCGATCGCCTCGACCGCGGTGGCACCCCGGCACGCGCAACCCGGCAGCGTCAGGGTGCGCGCGATGTAGCACCCGGCCGCGCGATGCACGGCGATGCGGTACTTGGCGGTTCCTGGCGAGATTTCCACGGCGAAGATTCTCGCTCGCGCGTGTCATTCGCACGATCGAAAATCCGCGCGCGCGCGGTGCGATTCTCGCGCCCCGGGCGCGCCCTGCTTGCCTACGATCGCCTCACCGGCATCACAGGGAGAAACGAATGAAAGAGCTCAGCCTCGATGAAGTCCTGCGGATCGCGGGCGGCGTGCCGGTTCCCGCGGCGCTCGACGAGATCACCTACCGCGCGTCCACCAACCCTGACCCGGAGAGGTTGCTGCCGGGACGTCTCCAGCAACCGCATTCCTGCGAGGAACACTCATGAAGGAAATCGAGAAGAAGGAAGCGCCGGAAGTCTCCGGCGGTTATCGCCCCGACGGTTCGGGCGGATGCATCACCGGGGGGCCCCTGATCGTGCAGCTGCCCGGCGAAGGCGAGCCGTATCCCAAGGCCCCCAACAGCCCGTGGGTGGCACCGGATCATTCCGTCATCGAGCCACCCAGCGCCTGATTCCATCCAACCAAGGAGAAGTGAAATGAGCGAAACGAAATCCACCGCCGGCCAGCCGCTCGATGCGCAAGGCGTATCGCAAATCTCGGGAGGCGGTCTCGACATGTGCTCGCCGGACCAGATCAGGCAACTGGTCAGCGACATGAAGGACAACTACGACAGATTGGTCGACTTCACGTCGTACGTGATCGATCGCATCAACGGCGGACCCTACACCGGTCCCTAGCGCCGACGGCTGGAGGGGCATGCATTCGCCCCTCTTCCTCCCCGAAGATGACCGCCTCGCCCACCGGCTTCCAGATCGCGTTCCTGCTTTTCGCGTTGCACTTCTTCGCCATGCTCGCGGCGCGGAGCCTCGCCTCCGTCCTACCCTGGCCCGCAGAGCATTTCAACACGCTTGGACTCCTCATCGTCATGCCGCTCGAGCTCGCATTGGTGCTGGGGCTGCCGAACGTGCGCAGGATCGTTCTCGACCAGCTCGCGCGCCCGCTTGATGTGCACGCACGCGCCGAAGCCGTGGCGGTCTCCCTGGTGAAGGTCGCCCTGGCATTCGGCGTATGGGGCGCCGTGGCGATATGGGCCTTGTACGCCGCACACAAGCCCGATGTGTTTTCGAGCCTCGGATTCATCGAGGACCGCAATGCGATGGATCGCTTCTATTTCTCGGCGTGGGGGATTCTGCGAGCGGTGCTCGCCATTTCCCTCATTCCAATCGCGGAGGAGATCGTGTTTCGTGGCGTCCTCTTCCGCCTGTGGGAGCGCCAATGGGGATGGGTGGCCGCGATGCTGCTCTCCTCAGCGGCATTCGCCGCGGTGCACCCGCACAACCTGATCCAGACATTCCTCTCCTCCATTTTCTACGTCTGCCTGCTGCGGAGAACCGGATCGCTGTGGGCGCCCATCCTCTGCCACGCGACCTACAACTTCCTGATCACCTGGCCACTCTTCGGGCAGCTCCTGATGCTGAAGTCGCGCGAGAGCGCCGCAACCCTCGAGGGTTGGTGGGTCCATCTCGTTTGCCTGGTTTTCGCGACCGTCGCACTTGCCGTCTACGTGTGGCTCGCAAGACGCCCCGCGCCGATCCGCTGAAATGTCCACCCCGCTCTTTCGTGCCGAGGCGCGCGAAGCGCACGCATCGTCCTGGCTCGGGACGATCGTGCTCATCCGCCCGGTTTCCGCGGTGCTGCTGACCGCCGCCGCGGGACTGATCGCGCTCGCCTTCGTTGCGTTCCTCGTCTGGGGTGAGTCGAACAACAAGGCGCGCGTCACGGGATTCCTGACGCCGACCGCGGGCGTGGCGAAAGCCCATGCGACCCAGGCCGGCGTGGTCGAGACACGCTATGTTTCCGAAGGCGACACGGTGGCCAAGGGCGCGCCGTTGCTCGTGATCGCCGACCCGCGCGCGACCGAAGACCGCGTCGACCTCGGCTCGCAGGTCGCGCGCAGCCTTCGTGATCGGCAGCGCGCGCTCGCCAACCAACGCGAGCTGGCCGGCGCGACGTACCAGGCCGAGCTGCAAGCGCTCGCCGCGCGCCGGGCGAAGCTGGCCTCGGAGGCGAGCCGGTTGGGCGAGGAGATCGACAGCATGCGCTCGCGCGTGCGCAACGCCCACCGGGAGATGGACAGGACCCGCAGCCTCGAGGAAAGTGGCTTCGTCGCGCCGTCGATGGGCGATCGCAAGCAGGACGAGGCGCTGGACCAGGAGATCCGCCTCTCCGCGCTGGAGCGGGCGCGCCTGGCGGCCTTGCGGGAGGACGCCGCGGTAGAGGCCGAGGGCTCCGTGTCGCGCGCCCGGTACCTGTCGCAGCTCGCTGCACTCGATGGCCAGAAGGCGGCCCTGGGCCAGGAGCGCCTCGAGCGCGGCGCCAGCTATCGGGCGGTCATCACCGCGCCTCAATCCGGTGTTGTCGCTTCCGTCCTCGTCGAGCGCGGGCAAACGGTGGCCCAGGGGACGGCGCTGCTCACCATCCTTCCCACGGAGTCACGGCTCGAAGCGCACCTGTTCGCCCCTTCGCGCTCGATCGGCTTCGTGCGCAACGGCCAGTCCGTGCTCCTGCGCTACCCGGCCTTTCCCTCGCAGAAATTCGGATCGCACCGCGCCCACATCACGGCGGTGGCGCGAAACGCGTTGCCGCCCGGGGAGCTGGGGTTCGCACCGGCCGACGGCAACCGCGAGGCCCTCTACCGCATCCGCGTGGCGCTCGATTCGCAGCAGGTCGTGGCCTATGGAAAGCCCGAGCCGCTGCAGGCCGGCATGCTGGTCGAAGCCGATATCCTCCTGGACCGGCGCCGCCTCATCGAGTGGATCTTCGAGCCGCTCATCAGCCTCTCGGGGAGGCTTTGATGGACGCGCTCGCACGGCTGGAACTGGGCGCCCGGCGCCGCCTTCCGCTCTTCCTGCAGACCGAGGCGGCGGAATGCGGCCTTGCCAGCCTCGGGATGATCGCCAACTTCCACGGCCATCGCGTGGACCTCGCGGGCTTGCGCCGGCGATTCACCGTCTCGCTGAAGGGCGCGACCCTGTCCTACCTCATGCAGGTCGCCGGTGCGCTGCACCTCGCGCCCCGGCCACTGCGTCTCGAGCTGGCCGAGCTGCCGCAGTTGCGCACGCCCTGCGTCCTGCACTGGGACATGAACCACTTTGTCGTCCTGCGCTCGGCCGATGCCAAGGTCGCGGTCATCCATGACCCGGCCTCGGGCATCCGCCGGCTCTCGATGCCGGAAGTGTCGAAGCACTTCACCGGGATCGCGCTCGAGATCTCGCCCACCTCGGAGTTCAAGCCGCGCGACGAGAGGCGCCGCCTTCGCCTGCGCGACCTCACCGGGCCGGTCGTCGGGCTCAAGCGATCGCTGTTGCAGGTGCTGGTGCTCGCATTGGGGCTGCAGGGCTTCGCGATGATCGCGCCCTTCTACATGCAATGGGTCGTGGATGGCGCGGTGGTCTCGGCGGACCGCGACCTGCTGACCGTCCTCGGCCTCGGCTTCCTGCTCCTCGCGGGCGTGCAGGTGGCGGTGTCCGCATTGCGCTCCTGGGTGGTGCTCTACCTGGGGACCACTCTCAATCTCCAGTGGCTGGCCAACGTCTTCTCGCACCTCCTGCGCCTGCCGGTGAGCTACTTCGAGAAGCGCCACCTGGGTGACGTGGTCTCGCGCTTCGGCGCCGTGGGCAACATCCAGAGGACGCTCACCTCGAGCTTCGTGGAGGCGTTCATCGACGGCCTGATGGCGCTGGCCACGCTGGCGATGATGGCGCTCTACAGTGGCGTGCTCACCGCGGTGGCGGTGACGAGCGTCATGCTCTACGGCCTGCTGCGCTGGATCTTCTACGACCCCTTGCGGCGCGCCACGGAAGAGCACATCGTCCACGCCGCGAAGCAGCAAAGCCACTTCCTCGAGACCATCCGCGGCGTGCAGTCGATCAAGCTCTTCGGACGGCTGGAGGAGCGCCGTTCACGGTGGCTGAACCTGGTGGTCGATGCGGTCAATCGCGACCTCGCGACGCAGAAGCTGAGCCTGGGCTTCCGCTCGGCCAACGGCCTCGTGTTCGGCGCGGAGCGCATCGCCGTCGTGTGGATCGGGGCACTGCTGGTCCTCGACAACGCTTTCTCCGTCGGCATGCTGTTCGCGTTCGTCGCCTACAAGGAGCAGTTTTCGGCGCGCGTCGCGGGGCTGGTGGACAAGCTGATCGAGCTTCGCATGCTGAACCTGCAGGCCGAGCGGCTCGCCGACATCGTGCTCACGCCGCCCGAGGCCACCGGCCCCTCGCATGCGCCCGACGAGATCGAGGCGTCGCTGGAAGTGCGCGACCTCTCCTTCCGCTATTCCGATCCCGAGCCGTTCGTCGTGCGCAACTGCTCGTTCCGGATCGAGCCGGGCGAGTCGGTCGCGATCGTGGGTCCTTCCGGTTGCGGAAAGACCACGCTGCTCAAGCTGATGCTGGGGCTGCTGGCGCCCACCGACGGAAAGATCCTGGCCGGGGGCATCGACATCGAGAAGCTGGGCATCGACCACTATCGCAAGCTGGTCGGCACCGTGATGCAGGACGACCAGCTCTTCGCCGGCTCGATCGCCGACAACATCAGCTTCTTCGATCCGGCGCCGAGCCAGGACGCGATCGAGCGCTGTGCGCGGTTGGCCGCGGTTCATGACGACGTGACCGCCATGCCGATGGCCTACAACACGCTCATCGGTGACATGGGTGCGGCGCTCTCCGGCGGGCAGCGCCAGCGGATCCTGCTCGCCCGCGCGCTCTACAAGCAGCCGCGCATCCTCTTCCTCGACGAGGCCACGAGTGCGCTCGACGTGCAGAAGGAGCGGGCCGTCAACGACGCCATTCGTTCGCTGAGCCTCACGCGCATCCTGATCGCGCACCGGCCCGAGACGATCGCCTCCGTGGGGCGCGTCATCGTGCTCCAGGGCGGCCGGGTCGCGCAGGACCTGCGGCAAGTCGTCGGGAATTTAGTGACGCTTGACGGTACTAACGCTTCGCGGTAGTATTCCGCGTGATTCAGTCCTTTGCAGACAAGGTCACGGCGGCGATCTTCGCCGGGCTCGAAGTGCGTCGAGTGCCGAATGCGATTCAGGTTGCCGGCAGGCGCAAGCTGAAGCTGATCGATGCGGCGCTCTCTCTCGAATCCCTTCGCGCCCCTCCAGGCAATCGATTGGAGGCCCTGCGAGGAGATCGAGCGGGACGATGGAGCATTCGCATCAACGACCAATGGCGGATCTGCTTTCGCTGGGCGCACGGCGACGCCTTCGATGTGCAACTCGTCGACTATCACTAGGAGGCTCGGCACATGGCCATCAAGCGCAGCGGACTCGGGACGGTGAAGTATGGGAGCCTCCTGACCGGCCGACGCCTCGGCGCGGTTCATCCGGGAGAGGTCCTCATGAAGGACTTCATCGAGCCGAATGAACTGACGCGCTATCGGGTAGCCAAGGCGATCCGGGTGCCCCAGCGCCGCATCGACGAGATCTGCTCGGGAAAGCGTGCGATGTCGGCCGATACGGCGCTTCGGTTGGGCCGGTTCTTTGGAGTCGAGCCACAGCTTTGGATGAACCTCCAGGCGCAATACGAGCTCGAGGTCGCCGAGCGCGATCGTGGAGACCGCGTGAACCAGGAGATCGAGCCGCTGGGGCGTGCCGCATGACTCTGTCGCCCGAGCATCTGATGACGCAGGGCCGTCATCGTGCTCCAGGGCGGCCGAGTCGCGCAGGACCTGCGGCAAGTAGCGCCACCAGCAGCGTCCCCACACCCCACGCCGCCACCGGCACCTGCGACAGGTGCGGCGTGAGCTCCGGGTGGCTTGGCGCAATCGCGGATACGAACGTGATGCGCGCGAAGGCCGCCACGGCCAGCGTCGAGAAGAGCATTCCCGTGATGCGGCCTTCGCGTCCCGGATGGCCCAGCGCGATTGCCGCCGTGAAGGCGCTCATGAGCGCCGTTCCCCACGCGCCACCGGCGACAAACTGCGCGGCGATGAGCGTGTTCAGGTCCCCGGTCGTTCCCGCTACGTGGACCGCGATGGTCCCTGCGATCCCGGATGCGGCAATCACCGCGAGAGGATCGAAGCGCCTGGCGAGCAGCGTGGCCGGCAGCATGAGCAGGTTGAAGCCGATCCAGAACACCGGCATCAGGTGCGGCAGGTCGGTGGGCT
>JBKJYC010000012.1:0-7450 GCA_046715885.1 Usitatibacter sp. | reverse complement strand
GTCCTCGAGCGCGACGCCGAACGCGAGTGGGGGATCCTCGACAATGCCACGCGTCTTCGCATCCAGACCATCGACTCGCTCTCGGCCTCGCTCGCGCGGCAGATGCCTGTGCTCTCGGGCCTCGGCGCGCCGCCGGCCATCGTCGATGACGCGCGCGAGCATTACCGCGAGGCGGCCGAGCGCACGCTGGCGATGGTGGACAGCACGGACGCGATCGCGAAGGATGTCGCTCGCGTCCTCGACCACCTCGACGGCGAGTGGCTCGTGGCGCGCGGGCTGCTGGAGTCGATGCTCTGGAAGCGCGACCAGTGGTTGAAGCGCGTCGGCGATTTCCACGACGACCGCAACGCGCGCGAGACGCTCGAAGGCGCGTTCCGGACCGCGCGGGCGCGGATCCGCGCGCTGGCCTGCGCGGCTTTCCCGCCCGAGCTGGAGAGCCGCCTGGCGAGGCTTGCGCGGTACGCGGGCGGCAACCTGGCGCGCAGCAATCCGGAATCGCTGATCACGCGCCTCGCGGAGATGGCGGGCTTCCCCACGCCCGACGAGGCGGGGGCCGACTCCTGGTGCGCGATCGCGGCGCTGCTCCTCACCAAGGAGATGAAATTTCGCTCGTCGATCACCAAGAACCACGGCTTCCCCCGGAAGGACGAATTCAAGGCGCAGATGGGCGAACTCCTCGTCGAGCTGGGTTGCATGCCCAACCTGTGCGAGGCCCTCGACGCCGTCCGCGGGATGCCGCCCGCCACGTACACCGAGGAGCAATGGAGCGCGCTCGGGGCGATGGTCGCGCTGCTGCCCGTCGCGAACGAGAAGCTGACGCAAGTCTTCGGGGAGCGCGGAGAGATCGACTTCGCCGGCATCGCCCTGCACGCGGTACGTGCGCTCGGCACCGACGAGGCGCCGACGGACCTGCTGCTCGCCCTCGACAACAGGGTCCGCCACTTGCTGGTGGACGAGTTCCAGGACACCTCGCATGCGCAGTGGGCGCTGCTCGACCGCCTCACCACGGGCTGGGAGCCGGGCGACGGGCGCACGGTGTTCCTCGTGGGCGACCCGATGCAGTCGATCTACCGCTTCCGCGAGGCCGACGTGGCGCTCTTCCTGCGCGCGCGCAAGCACGGACTGCCGAACGTGCCGCTCGAAGACGTGCGCATCCGCACCAACTTCCGCTCGCGGGCGGGCGTTGTGGACTGGGTGAACGAGCACTTCCCGCGCATCCTGCGCGGCAGCGAGGACCCGGATGCCGGCGCGGTGGGGTACTCGCAATCTGCCGCGCACCATCCGGCGGACCTGCTCCCGGCGGTCGAGTGGCATCCCTTCCTCGGCACCGATCAGGCGCTCGCCCACGAGGAGGAGGCGGATCAAGTGGTGCGCATCGTGAACGAGACGCTCGCGATGGATCCCGAGGGCTCGATCGCGATCCTTGTCCGCGCGCGCACGCACCTCGACTGGATCGTGAAGAAGCTGCGCCGCGCGAAGATGCGCTTCCGCGCCGTGGACATCGAGCCGCTCGAGGGACGGCAGGTGATCCAGGACCTGCTCGCCATTACGCGCGCGCTCTCGCATCCCGCGGACCGCGTGGCCTGGCTCGGCATCCTGCGCGCCCCGTGGTGCGCGCTGACGCTGGCCGACCTCTACACGCTCAACGGAGGCGCGATCGCGCGTGAGGGGAATCGCCGCACGGTGTGGGAGCTGATGAGTGACGAGACTCGCGTCGCCGGGCTCTCGGCCGAGGGCCGCAGCCGGATGGAGCGCGTGCGGTCCGTGCTCGCGCCTTTCGTCGCGAACCGGCTACGCGGGACGCTGCGCGAGCGTGTCGAGGCCGCGTGGCTGGCGCTCGGCGGTCCCGCGTGCGCCTTCACGCACGGAGACCTGGACGACGCCGACACCTTCTTCGACCAGCTCGACAAGCTCGAGCACGCCGGCGAGCTGCCCGACGCGGGCGCGTTGAAGGAAGCGCTCGAGACGCTCTACGCCGCGCCGGACACGGGCGAGGATGCGCGCGTGCAGATCATGACGATCCACAAGGCGAAGGGCCTCGAGTTCGACACCGTGATCGTCCCGGGGCTGGACCGCGTGCCGCGCGTCTCGGACCGCCCGCTCTTCGCGTGGAAGGCGCGCGCCGCCGGCAGCCTGATGATGGCGCCCATCCGGCCCGCGCGCGAGGACGGCGAGCCCGCCTACGACTACCTGCGCGCGTTGGACAAGGCCGCGAACCAGCACGAGCTCGAGCGCCTGCTGTATGTCGCCGCCACGCGCGCCGCGAAGCGCCTGCACCTCCTGGGCTACGCGCGGCTCGAGCGCAAGAACGGCGGCGAGCCCACCGTGCGCCGGGCGCCATCGACGACACTTCTCGGCAAGGCATGGAGCGCGGCGGAGCCGGACTTCAAGCGGGCCGTCGCGCGCTTCCAGGACCGGATGGACGAGGAGCGCAAGCCCGAAGAGATCCGCACGGAGCTACGCACGCTCGACATCGCGGTACTCGGCGTGAAGGTGCCGCAGCCCGCATGCCCCGCGCCGCCGCAGCCGGTGGAGGAGGCGCAGGCGATCGAGTTCGTGTGGGCGGAGTCGTCGGCACGGCATGTCGGCACCGTCGCCCACCGTTGGCTGCAGCGGATCGCGACCGAGGGGCTGGAGCGGTGGGACGAGGCGCGCGTCGCTGCGCTTGCCCCGCGCGTCAACCGGGCGCTTGCGCGGTTGGGAGTTCCGTCGGAACGTCGGGAGGAGTCGGCGGCGCGGGTGCTGGCCGCCCTCAAGGGCGCGATCACCCACGACAAGGGCCGCTGGGTGCTGGCCGCCTACCCAGACGCGCGCTGCGAGTACCGCATCCGCGTCCCTGCCCCCGAGGGCGTGCGCCTGCTGGTGATCGATCGTATCTTCACCGAGGGCGGGCGCGCGTGGATCGTCGACTACAAGACCTCCTCCCACGAGGGCAGCGAGCTGGAGAACTTCCTGGACACCGAGGAGGCGCGCTACAAGGACAAGATGGCTCGGTATATTCCCGCCTTCGGCGGGGCACCGGGCTCACTGGGGCTCTATTTCCCACTCGTGCAGGGGTGGCGGGAGTGGGAGGGGTGATGCAATCTCCGGAGCGTGGCGAGGGCGAAGTGACGTCTTTCCCGGGCCCGATATCACGCGGGGGGCCGGAAACGGATTTTGAGACAGTAACTTGCCGTCCTCATTTGAACTTTGAGTGGAAAAGAGGGCGGGAAAGGCGGCATCAATGATGCAATCAGTTTTGACATCTATATCTTGTTAGACATCACGAATGAGCGCTGACGGAGTTTCAGCGGTCGCCGCCACGGTTGCAGCGATCGTCAGTATCGTGGCAGTTGCCGCGGCGTTTCGCTCAGCCTCAGCCGCGGAGCAGAGTGCCGCTGCAGCTTCGTCCGCCCTGCACAGGAGCGCTATTCGCGAACTGATTCTCTTGTGTCACGAAGTTCTCGCCGAGGATCTGCGCCTACACTCAATTGCGCTGAGCATGCGGTCTGAAATCGCCGACTTGAGCGTTTATGCTGGGATGGCCGGCGGCAGCGCACAAGTCGGACTTGAAACCTCAGTCAACAACTATTTGGCTGCGGCTTCTGATCTTGTTAAAGAGGCACAGGCTATCTCTGACGACCATTCGAAGATTCAACAAGCCTCCGCTCAGGATCTTGATCAAGTGGCTATTCGGGTGAGTTCTTCGCTGTTCAAAATCCGCTCGATTCGCGAATCAGTCCAGGACATGCTGAACGAGGCAAGAAAGATGAGCCAAGCAGGACGGACCAAAGAGGCGTGATGTCTAACAACGCGTTGGAGCGGACCGTGGACCATCGTGGGCCGTACTCTGGCTGCCAACCGGCGGGCGGCTGGCTCTGCATGCTGCAAGCGGCATCGTGCCTGGCCGCTCAACTCCGTCGTTAGATCTCATACGTGCCGAATATCGCGCAACCATCGGTGCAGTCGCTGCTGATTCAGATACAGTTCAACGGTCAGCCGCTGTCAACCGGCACCGCATTTGTGGTGAACACCGCAAAGGGACCAGCGCTTGTTACAAACCGCCACAACGTAACAGGCAGGCGCCAGGACACAGGGGCGCCGTTGTCACCCACTGGCGGAATACCCAACGAAGTCGTCGTCATTCATAACCGCCTTGGAAATTTGGGCGAGTGGGTGCCGCGCTTGGAGCTACTGCTAGCCAATGGGTCACCTCGCTGGCGTGAGCATCCGACGCTCACTTCGAAGGCTGATTTCGTGGCCCTGCCGCTCACTCAATTGGATGATGTACAGCTGTATCCTTATGATCCATCGAACCCCGGCCCTGACATCTTTTGCGGGCCGGCTGATGGGGTCAGCGTTGTCGGCTTTCCGTTTGGCATGACTGGCGGCGGCGCATGCGGGATCTGGGCCACTGGGTTCATCGCCTCGGAGACGGCGATCGACTTCGAGAACCTTCCCGTTTTCCTGATCGATTGTCGTAGCCGCCAAGGCCAATCTGGTTCCCCGGTTATTGCCTATCGAAGCGGGGGAATGGTTGCGATGGCCGACGGCAGCGCCGCGGCGTTCAGTGGGCCTGTGTGGCGCTTCCTCGGCATCTACAGCGGACGAATCAATGCGGAATCGGATCTGGGTATTGTGTGGAAGGCTTCTGCAATCACAGAGTTGCTTGCTGCAGTATGAGATCTAACAACGCGATAGAGTGGACCGTGGAGCATCGTGGCGCGCCGCTCAGGCGCGAATCAGCGGCGTGTGCGGCCGCTCAACTCGGTCGTTAGACATCGCTATGGCATCGCGAAGCTGGTGGGAGCTAGGTGAGGGAAGCGGTTATCGCGGGAAAGAGCTGCAGCTCTACGAGATAACGTGCCCTTTTTGTGCTGAGCGCGGAAATTTCTCGCTTGCGCATCGAGCGCAGAAGAAGAAGCCTAATGGCGACAAGGTCCTGAACTTCGACACCCTGAAATGCGGCAGCTGCGCCAGCTTTGTTATGGTGTTTTGGTCAGCGTCGGAGCATAGCGACCTCTACGACTACGTTGTGGTTCCGTGGCCGCGCAAGCTCGAGAAGTATCCCGAGCACTGGCCGGAGTCGGTGGGCCGCTTCTGGCTGCAAGCTCATCGCAGCATTGGCGAGGAGAACTGGGACGCTGCAGCAGTGATGGCGCGTAGCTCGCTGCAAGCTGCGCTGCGCGGCAACGGCGCCAAGGGCGGCAGTCTAAAGGCAGAGATTGACGATCTAGCCTCACGGGGTCTACTGCCGCCGATAATCCGTGATTGGTCACACAACCTCAGACTGCTCGGGAATGAGTCGGCGCATCCTCAAGCGAGCCAGCCGGCGACGGACCCAAAGGACGCCCGAGACACCGTGCGATTTCTCGACTTTCTCTTCGAGTACCTGTACGACCTCCCTGAGCGGATCAAGAAGTACCGCGAGCCAAAAAAAGGTGCATAGCGATGTCTAACAACGCGTTGGAGCGGACCGTGGAACGTCGTGGCCCGCACCTTGGTTGCCAACCGGCGATTGGCGGGCTCTGCATGCGGCAAGCGGCGCTGTGCCCGGCCGCTCAACTCGGTCGTTAGCCGTCACAGCGGAGACCCACATGCCAGCCCTTTACTACGTCTCAGGTGTAGTCATCGCACTCACGATAGCGGCGCTCGCTTGGACGAACAACGACACGCAGGCACCGGTCCCGGTGCTCTTTCTCGCTTTTGGCGCTATTGGTGCAGTCGTTCGGGAGCATGTCGATCTTCGCATTGGCCCGCCCGTCGAACGCTCTCCCACATTGACTGCAATTGTTTGCTTCAGCCCAGTGATGGGGGCCTTGCTGGCACTGGTACTGATGGCATTTTTTCTGTCTGGCTTAGTTGGCGGGGAGCTCTTTCCGAAGTTTCTCAACACTGACAAAAACTTTGAATCGGCACGCGCGGTTCTTCGTGGTGACGTGACGCTCGCGTCAAACTCCGACTTCTACAAGATGATTGCTTGGTCAATCGTTGCCGGCTACTCAGAGAAATTCGTGCTGTCGAAGCTCGAAGCCCTAACGAGGAGCACGAAGCCGAAACGCTAGCAGTAGCAGCGATGTTTAACAACGCGTTCGAGCGGACCAAGTGGGGCAACACCGATGAAGAAAAAACGATCACATCAGCATAGCGTTCAATGGAGGAGAGGCCGGCGAGAGCTGCTGCGATCTCTCGGTGCGTTAGCCGTCGCTACAGTCGCGAGCGGTTGCACGACGTTTGCAACCGCCCGACGCAAGAGTTACGACGTGGTTGTTATCGGAGCCGGAGTCTTCGGAATCTGGGCGGCATACAAGCTACACATGGCGGGTCGGCGAGTGGCCGTCGTTGATTCCGTGGGCCCCGCCCACAGCGGTGCCTCGTCCGGGGGAGAAAGCCGTGTGACTCGCTGCGGTTACGGCGAGAAAGAAATCTATTCAGAGTGGGCTTGGCGCTCTATCGGCGAGTGGCAAGCTCTTTCCGCACGCGCTGGACTGCCCATCTTTCATCCGATGGGTGTGCTGTGGGTGCATACGCAGCCAAACCAGCCGGTTCAAGCAAGCGCACAGGTGCTATCCCAGAAGAACATTCCGTTCAGTTTGCTGGCCGCCCATGAGCTGAGACGCCGGTTTCGGGTCATGCGTGTGGGGAATGATGAGGCCGGGTTCCTCGAACCGGCGGGCGGTGCGCTGATGGCTCGGAGGGCAATCCAGTTGCTGGCTTCAGAACTGAACGCTAAAGGCGTCAAGTTTCTGTCAGGCGCGGTGTCGCCGATCCGGAAGGAGCACGGTGAGCACGGCGCCTTGCCCGCGGTGACCACGAAGAGCGGCGAGCGGATCGATGCAGAACAGTTTGTCTTCGCTTGCGGCCCCTGGTTGGATAGAATCTGCCCCGACGCGATGGCGAACCGTCTATTTGTCACCCGGCAGGAGGTCTACTTTTTCTCGGTCGATGCCGGCGCCACCGGTGACCTTCCGGTGTGGGCTGATCTGCCTTTCTATGGTCTTCCAAGCCTTGAAGGCCGCGGCTTCAAGGTGGCGAACGATACGCATGGACCGGCAATGGATCCCGATACGGCGGATCGCCGCGCGAGCGTGGCTGGGGAAGAGGCGGCGCGCGCCTTTCTCGCTCGACGATTCCCGCCGCTGGCCAAGGCTCCGTTGAGTGAAACGCGGGTGTGCCAATACGAGAACAGTTCGACCGGCGATCTTGTAATTGATCGGCACCCTGGCCTCGATAACGTCTGGCTCGTCGGATGCGGTTCCGGGCATGGATTCAAACATGGACCGGCAGTTGGTAGTCACATCGCCGAACTCGTCGCTGGTACCGCGAAACCACGCGAGCCCTTCCTCATAGCTACAAAACTGCGACAACAGGATCTTGCCGTCCAATGACGTAGTTCCATGGTGAGACTCTTTCCGATCGTGTTCGCCGTCTTTCTCGGTGCCTGCGCCGCCGCAGAGTGGCCCAGCGCAAG
>JBKJYC010000011.1:0-7819 GCA_046715885.1 Usitatibacter sp. | reverse complement strand
GGGACGATCCACGATGTGGCGCAGGTCGTGGGCGCGGGCTACAGTGTTTCTCCCGAAACCGGCGATACGGCGACGATCGTGAAGCTGCTGCGCGTGGCGATGTTGCTGCCGGTGTGCCTCGTCATCGGCGTGGTTCTGCACGTGCGCGGCAGCGAAGCGGCACGGTCGGCGCCCGTGCCGCCGTGGTTCGCGGTCGCTTTCGCCGCGCTCGTGATCCTGAACAGCTCCGGCGTGATCCCGGCCGCCGTCGCGGATGCCGGCAACGAGGTCTCGCGCTGGTGCCTGGTGACCGCGATCGCGGCCATCGGCATGAAGACCTCGCTGCGGATCTCATGCGGGCCTTCGAGAGGCCAGCGCGACAGGCAGTCATCCGAGGGGCACGGTAGCGGGAAGGTAGCCCAATGAGCGCCACGCTCGCGGTCCGCGTCTGGCGCGGCGGAGCGGACGGCCGCTTCGAGACGTTCCACGTGCCGCGCGCCCAGAGCCAGACCGTGCTCGACGCGGTGACCTACATCCAGCGCAACCTCGACGCCACGCTCGCCTACCGCTTCGCCTGCCGCGTGGGCATGTGCGGCTCGTGCGCGATGACCGTGAACGGCAAGCCGCGCTGGACCTGCCGGACGCACATCGACCAGGTGGCCGAGGGCGGCTTGGTGGAGATCGCTCCGCTGCGCAACCTCCCCGTGGTGCGCGACCTGGTCGCCGACATGCGCGAGTTCTTCGACAAGTGGGCGCGGGCCGGGGGGCAGTTCGTGCCGACGAAGACGCGCCACGACGATTTCGCCATCGTGAAGCCGGATTTGCGCCAGCGCCGCGAGGCCGACGCGGGCATCGAGTGCATCGGCTGCGGCGTGTGCTACAGCGCGTGCGATGTGGTGGCGTGGAATCCGGCCTACCTCGGTCCCGCCGCGCTGAACCGCGCGTGGACGCTGGTCAACGACGCGCGCGACGGCGGCCAGGCCGCGCGCCTCGCCGCCGTGGCGGGTGACGCGGGCTGCCACTCGTGCCACACGCACATGAGTTGCGCCGAGCATTGCCCGAAGCACCTGTCGCCGACCCGCTCGATCGCGGGCCTGAAGCGCGCGACGCTGAGCCTGGCGCTCTCCGGAAACGGCGACGAGGTCCCATGAGCGTGCACCGCGAGGTCCGGCTGTGGGCGGCGCAGCGCGCGACGGCGGCGGTGCTGGCGCTTTGCGTCCTGGTTCACCTCGCCACCATCATCTACGCGGTGCGAGGGGGCTTGAGCGCGGCGGAAATCCTCGGGCGCACGCGCGGCAGCATCGGGTGGGCCGCGTTCTATGCGATCTTCGTACTGGCCGCCGCCATCCACGCCTCCATCGGCTTGCGCACGGTCCTGGCGGAGTGGCTCGGCTGGCGCGATGGCGGGGCGGAGTTCGCGATTACCGTGTTCGCCTTCATCCTCACGGTGATGGGCCTGCGCGCGGTGTGGGCGGTGTTCGCATGAGGGCGAGCCGCGACCACCCGGCGTACTGGGCCTTCCTCGTGCACCGCCTCTCGGGCCTGGCGCTCGCGGTGTTCCTGCCGCTGCATTTCCACGCGCTCGGCACCGCGCTCGAGGGCGAGGCGCGGTTGGGCGAGTTCCTCGCGTGGAGCGAACAGCCGGCGGTGAAGGCGGCAGAGTGGGGGCTGGTTCTCCTGCTCGCGGCGCACCTCACCGGCGGGCTGCGGCTCCTGGCGCTCGAGTTCCTGCCCTGGCAGAACTGGCAGAAGACGCTGGCGGCGCTCGCCGCGGGCGCCACCCTCGTTTGTGCACTGGCCTTCGCCCTCGCGCGTTAGGCCCTTGAATTGCGCGACAATCGCAGTCCCACCGGAGGATCCAGAATGATGCAGACCTTCAAGAGCCTCGCCGCCGCCGCCTTGCTGGCGGCATTTCCCCTGCTCGCCGCCGCGCAGGCATTCCCCTCGAAGCCCGTGAAGATCATCGTGCCCTTCACTGCGGGCGGCGGCACGGACGTGGTTGCGCGGCTCCTCGCCCAGAAGCTGCAGGACGCCTGGGGCCAGACGGTCATCGTCGAGAACAAAGCCGGTGCCGGCGGCAACATCGGCGCGGACGCGGTGGCCAAGTCGCCCGCCGACGGCTACACGCTGCTGATGACCTCGGGATCCATCGTCACGGCCAACGCGCACATATACAAGACCCTGACCTACGATCCGGCACGGGACCTGGTGGGCATCACCAATGTCGCGACCGGCCCGCAGGTGATCGCCGTCAACCCCAACTTTCCCGCCAAGGACCTGAAGGAGTTCGTCGCCTGGGCCAAGGCCAACCCGAAGAAGGTGAACTTCGGTTCGGCGGGGATCGGCACGCAGACCCACCTCGCCGCGGAGAACTTCGCGTATTCCGCGGGCGTTGACCTCACGCACGTTCCCTATCGCGGGGAGTCGGCCGCGATCACCGACCTGATGGGCGGGCAGATCCAGCTCGCCACGCCCAACCTCGCGGCCGTGCAGGCGCAGGTCAAGGAGGGCAGGCTGCGCGCGCTGGCGGTGACCAGCCGCGAGCGCAGCGCGCTCATGCCCGACGTGCCCTCGGCCTCGGAGGTGATTCCCGGCTTCGAGAACGCGGGCTGGTTCGGCCTCATGGCCCCGACCGGCACGCCGCGGGAGGCGATCGATCGGATCCACCAGGACAGCGCCCGCATCCTGCTCTCCGAGGAGTTCCGGGCGAAGCTCACCCAGCAGGGCATGACGCCGGTGGCCAACTCGCCGGCGGAATTCGCGGCGGCGATCCGCGACGAGAGCGCGCGCTGGGCGAAGGTCATCAAGGAACGCGGGCTCTCCGCCAACTGATGAAAGTCGACCTGGTCCAGGTCGAGGATGCCGCGCGCGAGCTGTACGTGCGGGCGCTGAAGATCCTCCCGCCCGACATCAAGCTGGGCTTCGCGCGCATCTCGGCCTCCGAGACCGACGCGACGGCCCGCGGCGTGCTGGGCACGATGATTCGCAACATCACCGTCGCCGAGGAGACCGACAACCTCCTCTGCCAGGACACCGGCATTCCCATCTACAGCGTGACCATCGGGCGCGGCGTGGAGGTGGACGGCGCCGCGCTCAAGGACGCGATCCGCAAGGGCTGCGAGCGCGCCACGCGCGAACATTCGCTGCGCTCCTCCGTGGTGCATCCGATCACGCGCAAGAACGAGCAAACGTCGTGCGGGCCGGGCGTGCCGCCGATCCACATCGATTTTTCCGAAAGCCCGGACCAGCTGTTGATCGAGATGGTGCCCAAGGGCAGCGGCTCGGAGAACAACTCGTGGCTGCGCATGGCGGTGCCCGCCGACGGTGTGGCCGCCATCAAGACCTTCGTCGTCGATTGCGTGCTCGATGCGGGCGGGAAGACCTGCCCGCCCACCATCGTCGGCGTGGGCGTGGGCGGCACGTCCGACCTGTGCGTGTCCCTCGCGAAGCGCGCCGCCACGCGGCCACTCGGCACGGCCTGCGTGGATCCGGAAGGGGCCAGGCTCGAGCGCGAGTTGACCGAGGCGGTGAACACGCTCGGTGTCGGCCCACAGGGCCTCGGCGGGGATTCCACCGCCTTCGCGGTCCACGTCGAGATCGCCGCCACCCACATCACGATGAATCCCGTGGCGGTGAACATGCAATGCCACTCGGCGCGCCGTGCCTCCGCGACCTTCACGCCGCAAGGCGTGGCCTTCGGTTTCTGACGTGGCCACGACGCACCACGTGCTCCGGCCGCCCGTTGCGCAGGCGCAGGCACGCAAGCTGCGGATCAACGATACGGTGACGCTGGAAGGCCCGCTGTTCGGCATCCGCGATGCGAACCAGATCGCGCTCTTCGATCAGGGACGCGCCACCCGGTTCGACATGCGCGGGCACGCGGCCATCCACACCGCGCCCAACGTTCGCCGCGTCGCGCCGTCGCCGGAACATCCCACCGGCTACGCGCCCATGTGCGTCGGCACGACGACTTCGGCGCGGATGGAACGCTTCACGCGGCCCCTGATGGAGCGGCTTGGCGTGCGCCTCATCGTCGGCAAGGGAGGTCTCGGCGCGGGTTCCCTCGCGGCCTTCGCGGAACTGGGCGGAGCGTACCTCGCGGTCATCGGCGGGACCGCGGCCCTGGAGACCACCTGGGTCGAGGCCATCGAGGATGTGGACCTGGACGACCTCAACCCGGAATCCATCTGGAAGTTTCGTGTCAGAGCATTCGGGCCCCTCCTGGTGGCCATGGACAGCCACGGCGGGAGCCTCTACGCCGAAGTGGAGGCCAAGGCTCGGGGCAGGCGGGATGGTGCCTTGTCCAGGCTCGGAGTGCTAAAATAGTTGTCTTTGTGCGGTAACAAAAAGTTTCATGGCCATGGTGCCGAACCGTCCGGGTTGGCGTAAAGTAGCGCCCGGCTGAAGAGGCCCTGAGTACCGAAGTGGTATTGGTACCGAGGGCGGCAAAGGGAAGATTCGCCGCGGTCCCCACAAGGGGCCGTCTAGATTTGGACCCGCCAAGAACGCGGGCCGGCATCAGAGCGAGGGTCTCGAAGTGGATTACGCCGATTCACAGCGAAGCTGGGGGAAGCATTCCCCGAGCATCATCATCGTCATCATCCTGCACATCGCGGTGGGATATGCACTCGTCTCCGGCCTCGCCCGCAAGGTGGTGGACGTCATCAAGCAGCCCCTCGAGACCAAGATCATCGAGGAGGTGAAGAAGGTCATCCCCGACACGCCGCCTCCTCCTCCGCCGAAGCTGGCCACCCCGCCCCCGCCTTTCATCCCGCCGCCGGAAGTCAACATCCAGGTGCCGGTGCAGATCCAGCAGACCATCACCACCGTCACGACCACGCCGCCGCCTCCGGGCCCGCCGCCGGTGGTCGCACCGGTCCAGCCCACCGTGCAGGCCGCGGTGCGCAAGAACTTCTCGCCCGTGGCTCGCGTGCAGCTGGTCTTCCCGCGCGACGCCATCAAGAAGGGCATCGAGAAGGGCCTGGTGATCGCCCACGCCTACGTCGCCCCCACAGGCCAGGTCACGGAGGTGCGCATCATCAGCGCGAACCCCGCGCGGGTATTCGACCGCGAGGTGATCCGCGGCCTTTCACAGTGGCGCTTCGCGCCGGAGCCCGTGGGCTTCATCGCCGAGTTCGAGCTCGAGTTCAAGCTGACGGACTAGCGTCCGTCGCCCCCTTTCTGACGCACCAAGTGACCCGGAAACAAAAGGAGAAAGTCATGCACCTGATCAGCCGACTGCCCGCGCTCGTTGCGGCCCTCGTTATCGCATGCGCCCCGGCAGTGACCATGCTGGTCGCATCCCCGGCCGCGTATGCGCAAGCGCCCGCCGCCACCGACCCCGCGAAGCCCGCGGAGGCCGCGCCGGCGCCGGCCCCCAAGGCGCCGCCACCCCTCGCGACGACCGAGAAGGAAAGCGTCGAGAACCCCTACGGCATGGAGGCGATGTGGAAGCAGGGCGACTTCATCACCAAGGGCACGGTCATCATCCTGGTCATCATGTCGATGGGCTCCTGGTACATCATGTTCGTGAAGGTGTGGGAGCAGTTCAAGCTGTTCCGCCAGGCGCGCGACGTGCTGAGCACCTTCTGGTCCGCCGGCTCGGTGCAGGAAGGCATCGCGACCCTGAAGGAAGGCAGCCCCTTCCGCTTCGTCGCCGAGCAGGGCATCAAGGCCACCTCGCACCATGAAGGGAAACTCCTGGAGACGATCGACCTCAATACCTGGGTGACCATGTCGATCCAGCGTGCGGTCGAGAACGTGTCCTCCCGGCTGCAGGACGGCCTCGCGTTCCTGGCGACCGTGGTCTCCACCGCCCGGTTCGTGGGGCTTTTCGGCACGGTGTGGGTCATCTACCACGCGCTCACCGCCATCGGCATCGCGGTACAGGCCTCGATCGACAAGGTCGCGGGCCCGGTGGGCGAGGCGCTGATCATGACGGCATTCGGCCTCGCGGTCGCGGTGCCCGCGGTGCTCGGCTACAACTGGCTGGTGCGCCGCAACAAGGTCGCGATGGAGTACCTGCGCACGTTCAGCGCCGACCTTCACATGGTGCTGGTGAGCGGCGCCCTGAAGAAGGCCGGAACCGTTCCGGCGAGGTAAGGAGCCATGGGCGTCACTGTCGGTCAGGCCGAATCGGAAGCCGAGCAGGAGGTGATGTCGGCCATCAACACCACGCCGCTCGTCGACGTGATGCTGGTGCTGCTCATCATCTTCCTGATCACCATCCCGGCGATCATCCAGCAAGTTGCGCTCGAGCTGCCGAAGGAGCGCAACATCCCCAACCAGACGAAGCCCGAGAACATCGTCATCGCGGTCAACAGGGACGGCGACGTGTTCTGGAACATGGAGTTCGTGCCGGACTCCAGGGCCCTGTTCGAGAAGCTGAAGAAGATCGCCGTGCTCCAGCCACAGCCCGAGGTCCACATCCGCGCCGACCAGGACGTACGCTACGAGGCCGTGGGCCGCGTCGTCGCCACGTGCCAGCGCGCCTCGATCCTCAAGATCGGCTTCATCACCGAGCCCCCGCCGCGGGGCAGCTGACCGCGGCACTGAAAGGACTCACGCAATGTCGATGAACGTAGGTTCCGGCCCGGCCGAAGCAGACCCGGAAGTGATGCTGGACATCAACACCACGCCGCTGATCGACGTGATGCTGGTGCTCATCATCATGCTGATCATCACCATCCCGGTCCAGACGCACGCGGTGAAGCTGAACATGCCCGTGGGCACCCCGCCCCCGCCAGCCGTCCCGCCCGTCGTGATCCAGGTGGACGTCGATTTCGACGGCACCGTGATCTGGAACGGCGAGATCGTCCCGGACCGTCCCACTCTGGATGAAAAGTTCGCCAGCGCCGCCGCGCTCTCGGTGCAGCCCGAGTTCCACCTTCGGCCCAACAAGCTGGTGACGTACAAGAACGTCGCCGGCGTGATGGCCTCCGCGCAAAGCCGCGGTATCACCAAGATCGGCCTCGTCGGCGCCGAGCAGTTCCTCGATTGAGGTTCGCCCCCATGTCCCGAGTGCCCCGTTTGCGCGCGGCCGCTGCCGCCTTTTCCCTTGTCCTCGCCGGCACGGCCCTCGTCGCCTCTGCCCAGCAGGCCGTGCGTCCCGATGTCGGCAACCCGCTGAAGGCCGCGCAGGGCCTCACCAAGTCGGGCCGCCACCGCGAGGCGCTTGCCGAGATCGCCAAGGCCGACGCGGCCTCGGGCAAGACGGCCTACGAGAATCTGCTCATCAACCAGATGCGCGGCAGCGTGGCGATGCAGGCCGGCGACAGCGACACGGCGATGAGGTCCTTCGAGGCGGTGATCAATGCCGGCAACCTGCCGGCGGGCGAGCAGCAGAAGATTCTCCAGGCGCTGGCCGGCATCGCGTACCGCGCCAAGGACTACCCGAAGGCCATCACCTATTCGAACAAGTACCGCCAGTCGGGCGGCAGCGATCCCTCGATCCGCACCGTGCTGCTCCAGTCGTACTTCCTCACCAACGACTGCAACTCGGTGAACAAGATGATCGGCGACGTGGAATCGCGCAAGCCGACGGAGGAGGAGCTGCAGATCCTCGCCAATTGCCACCTGAAGCAGAGGGATACGGGCGGCTATGTGTCGACGATCGAGAAGCTCGTCATCCACTATCCGAAGAAGGAGTACTGGACCGACCTCCTGAACCGGGTCCAGAAGAAGCCCGGCTTCTCCGACCGGCTGGCGCTCGACGTGTATCGCCTGAAGCTCGCCACCGGCAACATCACATCCGCCGCCGACTACATGGAGATGGCGCAGCTCGCACTCCAGGCGGGCATCCCGTCCGAGGCGAAGGCCGTCGTGGACAAGGGCTACGCCT
>JBKJYC010000010.1:0-2826 GCA_046715885.1 Usitatibacter sp. | reverse complement strand
CCGCCGAAGATGTTGACCAGGATCGCCTTCACCTTGGGGTCGGCGGTGATGATGCGGAACGCCTCGGTCACCCGCGCCTCGGTCGCCGTGCCGCCGACGTCGAGGAAGTTCGCCGGGCTCGACCCATACAGCTTGATGATGTCCATCGTCGCCATGGCGAGGCCGGCGCCATTGACGAGACAACCGATGTTGCCGTCGAGCGAGATGTACGAGAGGTCGAACTTCGAGGCCTCGATTTCCGCGGGATCCTCTTCGTCCAGGTCGCGTTACGCGACGATGTCCGGGTGCCGGAAGAGCGCGTTGGAGTCGAAATTGAGCTTCGCATCGAGCGCCAGGACTCCTCCGTCGCCGGTGACGATGAGGGGATTCACCTCGGCGAGCGAGCAATCGGTCTCGTCGAAAACCCGGTAGAGCGTCTTCAGCAAGTCGCGCGCCGCGCCCACCGAGGCCTCGGGTATGCCGATCTTGCGAGCGAGGTCCTCCGCTTCAGCGTCGCGCAAGCCGGCCAATGGGTCGATCGCTACTCGGTGGATCTTTTCCGGCGTGTCGTGCGCGACCTGCTCGATGTCCATGCCCCCTTCGCTGGAGCCCATGAGCGTAACCCGCTGCGTGGCGCGATCCACGACCATCGCCACGTAGTATTCCTTCTTGATGTCCGCGCCTTGCTCGACGTAGAGGCGCTTCACCACCTTGCCCTGCGGCCCGGTCTGGTGGGTGACGAGCGTCATGCCCAGGAGTTGTCGCGCGTACTTCTCCACGTCCTCGATCGATTTCGCGACCTTGACGCCGCCGCCCTTGCCGCGGCCGCCAGCGTGGATCTGCGCCTTCACCACCCACACCTTGCCGCCCAACTCCCGCGCGGCCTTCACCGCCTCCTCGACCGAGAATGCCGGGAGCCCGCGCGAGGTGGGCATGCCGAACTTGCGGAATACTTCCTTGCCCTGGTATTCGTGGATGTTCATGGCGGGTACCTGCGGCGGTGGTGGAGCTAGTGGTGGTCGGGCTCTTTCGCCGGGGCGATCGCGTCGCTGCCGCGGTACCAGCGCGGGTAGTAGCGCGCGACGGAGGCCGCGGTCGATGCGAGCGCGTGGCATTGGTCCAGCTGGAAGGGCTTGCGCTTGGGATCCTGGAGGCCCTGCCCGGCGAGCGTCTGGAACGCGGCGGTGGCGAGCGAGCCCGCGAGCTCGGTGATGTGGGTGCAGCCGCGCACGTTGGCGAACAACTCCTTCACGTGCTGGTGGTACCCGGGGCGGATCGCGATCCCGACCAGCTTGCGGTAGTCCGGCGTGATGCGGTCGCACTCGCCCGCGTAGGGCATGGCGTCGGTGGAGGCGGCGGCGTCGACGATGTTCAGCTTCGCGTCGATGGTGATGCGCAGCCACATGGAGTGGATCGCCTCGCCCGCTTTGCGGGTGCCGGCCGCGAGCCGGAAATCCTGGTCCTTCGCGTCCACGAGGTGGCCCTCGATGTCGTAGAGTCCGTCCTCACGCTTCCAGCCCCGGATCTCGATCGTGCGGCGGTGCAGCGGCGTCCTCGGGGCCTTCGGTTCCGGAAGCGGCATCGATCTAGGCGCCGCTCGCCTTCCTTGCGTCGCGAATCGCCTGGGCGAACTCCGCGCCGGTCTGGTAGCGCTTCTCGAAGTCCTTGGCGAGCGCCTTGTCGACGATCGGCACGATCCAGTCGGGCAGCGCCGAGTTGATCTCCTTGATGTTCTGGTGCGGCGCGTTGGCGATCGCGAACATGAGCTGCGTCATCGACTCGCCGCCGAACGGCAGCTGGCCGCAGAGCATCTGGTACATCGTCACGCCCAGCGAGAAGAGATCCGAGCGCCCGTCGATCTTGCGGCCCGCGAGCTGCTCGGGCGACATGTACGAGGGCGTGCCGAGCACCATGCCGGTCTTGGTCTTGGACGAATCGGTGATGCGCGCGATGCCGAAGTCGGTGACCTTCGGGACGTCGCCATCCGGCTCGTACATGATGTTGGCGGGCTTGATGTCGCGGTGCACCACGCCCAGCGTATGGGCGTAGCCGAGGGCGTCGGCCACGCGCTCGATGATCGAGAGCACCTTCATCGGCGGGAGCAGGTTCGGGTTCTTGGTGTGCTGCACCAGGTCCTTCCCCTTCAGGAACTCCATCGCGATGTAGGCGAGGTCGTGCTCCTCGCCCGCGTCGTAGATGGTGACGATGTTGGGGTGCGTGAGGCGCCCGGCGGTCTCGGCCTCGCGGAAGAAGCGCTCCTTGGCCTCCACCAGCTCGTCGCCCTCGAACTCCGCCGAGAGCGCCATCGTCTTGATGGCGACCACGCGGCCGATTTTCGGGTCCTTGCCGCCGTACACCACGCCCATGGCGCCCTTGCCCAGCTCCTTGTCGATCTGGTAGCGGCCCAGCATCGGCTTCTCGGCCGCGCCGCCGCCGGCCAGCACCATCGTCGACTGGTTGCTGCGGGCCGCCGCGGAACCGCCCAGGATGATGGTCTCGCCCAGCTGCTTGGCGCGCTGCATGCGCTCGGCCACGTCCTTGAACTTCGGGTTGTTCTTGTGGATGAAGCCGAAGGCGCTCTCTGCCTTGTTGAACTGGCGGCGGCGCTCGAAGTCCAGCCCCAGCGAGTAGACGTTCTCGGCGAGCTGCTCGTCGTACGGACACTTGCGGAACTTGTCGAAGGCCATGTCGAGCTGGCCCTGCTGCTGGAACGCGAGGCCCAGCATGCGGTTGGATTCCGCGCCTTCGGTGTCGGCCTTCTCCTTGCCGCGCTCGGTGACGAGGAAGCGCTTGGTGGTGAGCAGGCCGTGGCCCACGATCAGCAGTGTGAGCGGCAGCATCAGCTGG
>JBKJYC010000009.1:0-4605 GCA_046715885.1 Usitatibacter sp. | reverse complement strand
TGGACATGAGCGAGATCGCGCGCCTCCGCCACGATGAGCCCATGGACCGCCACGTGAGCTGGCGCGCGGGCGGCCGCGCGAAGACCTTCTTCCAGCCGGCCGGCGTGGCCGAGCTGTGCGCGTTCATAGCCGCGCTGCCCCCGGGAGAGCCGCTGCTCTTCGTCGGGCTGGGAAGCAACCTGCTGGTGCGCGACGGCGGCTTCGACGGCACGGTGATCTTCACGCATCACGCGCTGACCGGGATTGTGGACGACGGCGGGCTGCGCTTCCGGGCCGGCGCCGGCGTGCCCACGCCCCATCTCGCGCGCCATGTGGCCAAGCACGGCGGCGCCGGCGCCGAATGGATGGCCGGCGTGCCCGGCACCGTTGGCGGGGCGCTCGCGATGACCGCCGGCTGCTACGGAGGCGAGACGTGGCGGCACGTGGTCTCGGTGCAGACCGTCGATCGGGCCGGCGCGCTGCACGTGCGCACCCCCGCGGATTTCGAGGTGGGCTACCGCCACGTCGCGGCGCGCCCGGCGCGCGAGGAGTGGTTCGTCTCGGGGACGTTCGCGTTCGAGCCCGGCGACGAGGCCGCCTCAATGGCGTCGATGAAGTTCCTGCTGTCGCGCCGCGTGGCGACGCAGCCGTTGAACCAGCCGAACGCGGGCAGCGTGTTTCGCAACCCCCCCGGCGACCATGCCGCGCGGCTGATCGAAGCGTGCGGGCTCAAGGGCTTTGCGATCGGCGGCGCCGAGGTCTCCACGAAGCACGCGAATTTCATCGTGAACGCGGGTGGCGCCAAGGCCGCGGATATCGAGGCGGTGGTGGACCACGTGCAAGCGACGGTGCTTGCCAAGGCGGGAGTGGAATTGATTCGAGAAGTGCGGATTGTGGGAAGGGCTGCGTAGATGGAAACGTTGAATGGAAACACAGAGGACACAGAGGTTTCACAGAGGACACGGAGGACGGCGATACGGGTTTTCGTTCCCTTTGTTGGTTTCCTCTGTGTCCTCTGTGAAACCTCTGTGTCTTCTGTGCTCAAAAAACGATGCTGAAAGTTTCGACGCTCAATGATTTTGGAAAGGTCGCCGTGTTGATGGGTGGTCCCTCCGCGGAGCGGGAGATCTCGCTGATCTCGGGCAAGGCCGTGCTCGCCGCTTTGCGCGAGCGGCGCGTGGATGCGCACGCCTTCGACCCGGCGGAGCGCGAGCTCTTCGATCTCAAGCGCGAAGGGTTCAGGAAAGTCTTCATCGCCCTGCACGGGCGCTTCGGCGAGGACGGCACGGTGCAGGGCGCGCTGGAAGTGCTGCGCATCCCCTATACCGGCAGCGGCGTCATGGGCTCGGCGATCTCGATGGACAAGTGGCGCACGAAACTGGTGTGGCTCGCCGCCGGGATCCCGACGCCGCGCTTCGCGTTGCTCAAGGAAGGCACCGACTGGGACAAGCTGGTCGCCTCGCTCGGCATCCCCCTCATCGTGAAGCCGGCGCGCGAGGGCTCGACCATCGGCCTCACGAAAGTGATCCGCGCCGACGACCTGCCCGCGGCCTATGGGCTGGCCGCGAGATACGACCCGCTCGTCATCGCCGAGGAATTCGTCGCGGGCCAGGAGCTGACTGCGTCGATCCTGAGCGACGCGAGCGCGCGCACGGACACCGCCCTTCCCCTGGTGCGCATCGAGGCGCCGCAGGGCAACTACGACTACCAGAACAAGTATTTCACCGACGACACCAAGTACTACTGCCCCTCGGGGGTCCGCGCCGAGGTGGAGGACGAGATCCGCAAGGTGGCGCTGAAGAGCTTCCGCGTGCTGGGCTGCCGCGGCTGGGGGCGCGCCGACGTGATGCTGCGCCCCGACGGCACGTTCTCGTTCCTCGAGATGAACACCTCGCCGGGCATGACCGGCCACAGCCTCGTTCCGATCGCGGCGAAAGCGACGGGCCTGGCCTACCCGGACCTGTGCGTGAAGATCCTCGAGGGCGCGGCACTGGATTCCGGCACCCCGGTCGCCGGCGCGGGAGGCGTGACGCGATGAATGTCTTCGTGCGCGCCGGCCTGGGAACGCTGGCCCTCACCGCGCTGGGCGGCGGGGCGTGGTACGCGTACCAGGCCGCCAGCACGCAGCCGATCCGCACCGTGACTTTCACCGGCGACACGGCGCGCGTTGCGCCCGCGGACCTGGCGAAGCTCTCCGCAAGCCTGCAGGCGATGCCGCGCGGCGCGGCCACGCTGGAGGCCGTGCGCGAGGCCGCCAAGCGCGTTCCCTGGGTGCGCGACGCGAGCGCGCGCCGGCGTTTCCCGAGTACGGTCGAGATCCGCCTCGAGGCGCACCAGGCGCTGGCGCGCTGGAACGACGCGCAACTGGTGAGCGCGCGCGGCGAGGTGTTCACCGCTGCGCACGCCGCGAGGCTCCCGCGATTCACCGGTCCCGAAGGCTCCGCGGCCGAGATGGCGCACGAGTACCCGGCCATCGCCCGCGCGCTCGCCCCGCTGGGCGCGCCGGTCGCCGACCTCAAGCTCTCCGCGCGCGGGGCCTGGCAGGTGGCGCTCGACTCGGGCCTGGTGCTCGAGCTCGGCCGCGGCGAGCGCGTGGCGCGCATCGAGCGCTTCGTCGCCGCCTGGCCGCAGATCTCCAAGGGCGACGCGCCGCCCAGGTACGCGGACCTGCGCTATCCCAACGGCTTCGCGCTCAAGCGTCCGCGCGACCCGAACGAATTTCCCTCGAAACCCGCGGCCCGGAAACCGGCGCGCCTGACGAAGACGCCATGATCGACCCGCGCAAACGCGACACCCGCAACCTCCTCGTCGCCCTCGACATCGGCACGTCGAAGATCGTGACCCTGGTGGCGGAGATCACGCCCGAGCAAACGCTGAACCTCATAGGCATGGGCAGCCACCCGTCCCGCGGCCTGAAGAAGGGCGTGGTGGTGAACATCGAGTCCACGGTGAACGCGATCCAGCGTTCGCTCGAGGAAGCCGAGCTGATGGCCGACGCGAAGATCCGCGAGGTGATCACCGGCATCGCGGGCTCGCACATCAAGAGCTTCAACTCCCACGGGATGGTGGCGATCAAGGACAAGGAGGTCCAGCAGTACGACATCGACCGCGTGATCGAGACCGCGCGCGCGGTGAACATCCCCATGGAGCAGCAGGTGCTCCACATCCTCGAGCAGGAATTCATCATCGACGGACAGGGCAGCGTGCGCCAGCCGCTGGGCATGAGCGGCATGCGCCTCGAGGTGAAGGTGCACATCGTGACCGGCGCGGTGTCGGCGGCGCAGAACATCATGAAATGCGTCCGGCGCTGCGGCCTCGAGGTGCGCGACCTGATGCTGCAGCCGCTTGCCTCCGCAGACGCGGTGCTTCTCGATGACGAGAAGGAGCTGGGCGTCTGCCTGGTGGACGTGGGCGGCGGCACGACCGACATCGCGGTCTTCACCGACGGCGCCATCCGCCACACCTCGGTCATCCCCATCGCCGGGGACCAGATCACCAACGACATCGCCATGGCGCTGCGCACCCCGACCAAGGACGCCGAGGAGCTGAAGATCGCGCACGGCGTGGCGCTGCGCCAGCTCGCCAGCACCACCGAGATGATCGACGTGCCGGGCGTGGGCGAGCGCGGCCCGCGCGAGCTCTCGCGCCAGACGCTGGCCGAGGTGATCGAGCCGCGCGTCGAGGAACTGTATTCGCTGATCCAGCGCGAGCTGAGGTCCTCCGGACTGGAGGAGCTGCTGTCGTCGGGGATCGTCCTGACGGGCGGCTCGTCGCTCATGAAAGGCATGGTGGAGCTGGGCGAGGAGGTCTTCCACATGCCGGTTCGTGTCGGCGTTCCCAACTACACGGGAGCGCTTTCGGAAGTGGTTCGCAATCCGCGCTACGCCACCGGGATCGGCCTGCTCATGGCCGGCCTGGACCAGGTGAAGCGCGAGCAGCACGCCCGCATGCAGGGGCAGGGGTTCAAGGATGTTTTCGAACGCATGAAGAACTGGTTCAAGGGCAATTTCTAAGAAAAGGAGACGACGATGATCGAGTTACTGGAAAGCACTTCGCCCGAAGCCGTGATCAAGGTGGTCGGGGTGGGCGGCTGCGGCGGCAACGCTGTCGACCACATGATCAACAACGGCGTGCAGGGCGTGGAGTTCATCACGACCAACACCGACGCCCAGGCGTTGAAGCGTTGCCTGGCCAAGACCACGCTGCAGCTGGGCCACGCGGTCACAAAGGGTCTGGGCGCGGGGGCGAACCCGGAGGTCGGGCGCCTGGCGGCGGAAGAGGACCGCGAACGTATCTCGGAGCTGATCCAGGGCGCCGACATGCTCTTCGTGACGGCCGGCATGGGAGGCGGCACCGGTACCGGTGCGGCGCCCGTCATCGCGCAGATCGCGCGCGAGATGGGAATCCTCACCGTGGCGGTGGTCACGAAGCCGTTCGCGTTCGAGGGCAAGCGCCAGAAGGTGGCGGCGGTGGGCATCGATCAGCTGAAGCAGCACGTGGACTCGCTCATCATCATCCCCAACGACCGCCTGATGCAGGTGCTCGGCGAGGACGTGACGTACGAGGACGCGTTCCGCGCTTCCAACGACGTGCTGAACGGCGCGGTCGCGGGCATCGCCGAGGTGA
>JBKJYC010000008.1:0-14134 GCA_046715885.1 Usitatibacter sp. | reverse complement strand
CAGCTGAAGGGCGGCCTGCAGGCGTGGGAGCAGGCGAGCCTGCCGGTGGAGCGCTGAGATGGCGAAGGTCGTGATGTACGCCACCGGCGTGTGCCCCTATTGCCTGATGGCCGAGCGCCTCCTGCGCGCCAAGGGCGTGGCCGAGATCGAGAAGATCCGTGTGGACCTCGAGCCGGCGCGCCGGGAAGAGATGACGCAGCGCACGGGTCGGCGCACTGTTCCCCAGATTTACGTCGGCGACCGCCATGTCGGCGGATACGACGACCTGGCCGCCCTCGACCGGGCGGGCGGCCTCGAACCGCTGCTCGCCGCCTGACGGCGAACGGCCACTCCGGACTACAACAAGAGGCAAAGCTCCATGAGCGACGCGCAGAACCAGCCGGTTTTCTCCATCGAGAAGGTGTTCGTGAAGGACATCTCCCTCGAGATTCCCAATGCCCCGCAGGTCTTCCTCGAGCGCGAGGCCCCCACGGTCGACATCCAGCTGCACCACAACTCCGCCCAGGTCGACGAAGGCGTCTACCAGACCATCCTCACGGTGACGGTGACGGCGAAGGTGAAGGACAAGACCATGTTCCTCGTCGAGGCCGGCCAGGCAGGCGTCTTCGTGATCCGCAACATTCCCGCGGCCGAGCTGGACGCCGTGCTCGGGATCGCCTGCCCGAACATCCTTTTCCCCTACGCCCGCGAGGTGGTCTCGGACATCACCGTGCGAGCCGGCTTCCCACCCGTCGTGCTCAATCCGGTGAACTTCGAGGCGATCTACCAACAGGCCGTGGCGCAGCAGAACGCCACTCCGCAGATCCTCACCCCCACCGTGCAGTAACGATGAACTCGCGCTCCGCGATCGCCGTCGTGCTGCTCGCGGGCGTGGGCATGCTGCCCGCGCTCGGCACGGAGTTCCGCACCATCGGTGAGCGCCCGGCGGTCCTCTACGACGCGCCCTCCGCCAAGGCCGATCGCCTGTTCGTGGCGAGTCGCTACTATCCGCTCGAGGTCCTGGTGAAGCTCGACCAGTGGACAAAGGTGCGCGACGTGAACGGCGAGGTCGCCTGGGTCGAGAACAAGTCCCTCGGCGACCGGCGCACGGCACTGGTGACGGTGCCGCTCGCCGATGTGCGTGCCAATCCCGCGCTCCAATCGGCGCTCGTGTTCGAGGCCTACAAGCACGTGATGCTCGAGGTCCTCGAAGCCCCCTCCGAAGGTTGGGTCCGAGTGCGGCACCGCGACGGGCAGCAGGGCTTCATCCGCCTCGCCCACGTCTGGGGCCTCTAGGTCAGTGAGGATCGCCATCCTCGGCGCGGGCGCCTGGGGAACGGCGCTCGCGATCTCCTTCGGCGCGCGGCACGAAGTCGCATTGTGGTCTCGCGATCCGGCCGATTGCGAAGCGCTCGCCGAGGGCCGCAAGTCACGCTATCTCCCGGAGGCGACGCTGCCGGATTCGGTGCGCGTGGAGCCGCGGCTGGAGCGCGCGGTGCGCGGCGCCGCTCTCGTCCTCGTCGCCACCGCGACCGCGGGCCTGCGCGACACGATGCGCGCGGTGTCCGCGATCGAGCCTGCGCCCCAACTCGCCTGGGCCTGCAAGGGCTTCGAGCGCGACACGCGAAAGCTCCCCCACGAGATCGTCGCCGAGGCGTTGCCCGCCGCGGTGAAAGTGGGCGCGCTCTCGGGCCCGAGCTTCGCGCTCGAGGTCGCGCGCGGGCAACCCACGGCGCTGGTGCTCGCTTCGCGCGACGTTGCGTTCGCCGCCGCGATGGCCGCGGCGCTCAACGGCGAGCGCCTGCGCATCTACTCGAGCGCGGACGTGGCCGGCGTGGAGCTGGGCGGCGCGGTGAAGAACGTGATCGCCATCGCCGCGGGAATCTCCGACGGGCTGGGTCTCGGCCGCAACGCGCGCGCCGCTTTGGTCACGCGCGGCCTCGCAGAGATCGTGCGCCTGGGCTTGGCCCTCGGCGGCGAGCAGCAGACTTTCATGGGCCTCACCGGATTGGGCGACCTTGTTCTCACGTGCACGGGAGACCTCTCGCGCAATCGCGACGTGGGCCTGCGCCTCGCGCGCGGCCAGGGGCTGGCCTCCATCCTCGCCGAACTCGGCCACGTCGCGGAGGGCGTGCAGTCGGCGCCGTCCGTGCGCGAGCTCTCGCGCCAGCACGGGGTCGACATGCCTATCACCGAGGCGGTTTGCGCCGTGCTCTTCGAGGGCCGGTCCGCCTCCGAAGCCGTGCGCCAGCTGCTTTCACGGGATCCGAAAGCGGAATAGGCCGCTCCGGAGAGCTGTGCGGCACTTGAGATTTATGCCGCAACGCATTCAATTAAATAGGCTTTTAGGCTTCCGTCGCGCTAGAATGGCGTCGCTGCCGCCACAGGCGGCGAGGAGGTGCCGGAATGCTCGGTCGGGAGGGGCCGCGTGGTCGCGCGCTCGACGCTTGCGCGCGCCGAACTGCCGTGGGGCTGTTCCTCGCGCTCGCCTCCCCCCTGGGATACGCTGGCCCGGAAGCACCGCCCGGTGTCGCCATGACACCCGAGAAACGCGTGTTGGTTGCACGCGAACGCGGTTTCTGGGTCGTCTCCGAGGGCGAGACCCTGCTGCGCATCGCGCGGCACTTCATCACCACCGAGGGTCAAGCGCTCGCGCTCGCGGAGGAGCTTCGCGAGCGCAACGATCACGCGACGATCGGTGGCAATCCCGCGAAGCTGGTCGTCGGAGCGCGCCTCAACATGCCGCAACACCTGCGCTTCGAACGCGCGCTGAAGACGCTCGCCAACCGGCAGCCGTCCGTGCCCGCCGTCAAGCGACTCGCCCCGCAGGCCGTAACCACCTTTCCTCCTCCCGACAATGTGCTCGCCGGTGTGCCGCCGGTCGCGGCGGGAGAGCGCGATCCCACGTCGTTGCGAACCGACGCGGCGAGCGCCAGCGTCCCGCCAGCCTACGTCGATCGCGTGCTGACGGGACCGGCAGATGACCGCGAAACGGGACCGGAAGGCCGACCGCGCGACGAATCGCCGGGCCTGCATCAATGGGCGGCGGAGCTGCGCAGCGAGCAGCGTCGCCTTTCGGGCACGGGGACCACACGCGCCGACGGCATCGGCGTTCGCTACACGGCCGAGACCGAGTTCGCCGGCGATTTCACGCTGCTGGGTCAGCTCACGCGCTTCGATCCGCCGGCTGGCGATCCGAAGGGCGAGCGAACCCGCGCCACCGGGACGCTGCTGCACGACAACTTCGCCCTCGCGCACGGCTGGTTCGCCAACAGCGCGCTCGGCATCGTGCGCCCGGCGCTCCCGATCTGGCTCGCTTCGTCGTATCGCGTCTCGCTCGCGCCATCGATGTTGAGCGGAGGGCACACCGCGCTCTCCTCACCCACGCAGGAGCTGCGCCTCGGGGCTGGAAGGATCGGCCAGCTCTCGGGATTCGGGATCCAGCAGTTCGAGCGCACCTCGGGCGAACAGGCGCTGGCCTCCTATGTCCATCGCGTGTCGCCGGATTGGTCCATCGGCGGGGCCGCCATCGCCGTGCGCGACGGCGTCTCCATTCCCGATCACGCCACCACGACCTTCGGCGTGAATCGGGCCATCAGCGCCCGGGGGCCGGGCATCAAGGTGCAAGGCGCGATCACCGACTCCGGCGAAAGGGCCGCGTGGTTCGACTTCCATGCGCGCAGCGGCCGCCTGGTGCAGCGCTTCGGCGCCTATCACGTCGATCCGGACTTCATTTTCGGCGAGAGCGCGGCAACGCGCGACGTGCGCGGCGCCTACTGGCGCGGCGAGTATCGCTCCGCGGGGAATTTCTACAGCTTCGGCGTCGAGGGGACGCAGGACAACCTGCGCCGCGACCCACTACGCGGCGGCAGCGACACCGCCGGCGCCTATGGCTTGTTCACCCGGCGCCTCGACCGGACGACGCAGGTCGGCGCTGGCGCTTCCGGACGCCGCGAGGAACCCCGCACGCAGTTCGGCACGGCACGCGACGTCGCCCACGCCAACCTGTTCGCATCCAAGGCGTGGGGCGGGGGCGTCTCCCGCTTCGACGCGAACTACAACAGCACACGACCCCAGAGTGCTCCAGGGGAAAGCGCGCGCTTCCTTGGATGGAACCAGGAGTGGCCGCGCTGGGGGCCCGTGGACTTCACAACGCTCCTCAGCCAAACCGATGAGGACCTGGCCGAGCGGCAGGTCCGGCGGCGTCTTGCGAGCGCGAGCGCGCGCGGTCCGATCTCGGGCAGCCTGCGGTGGGACGCCTCGGTCACCTTCGTCGACATTGCCGACGCGCGTGGCGGCGAGCGCAACTACAACGCCGCCCTTTCGCTCGACTGGAATCCGGTTTCCCAATGGACGTTGCAGGCGCAGCTCTTCCGCAACCGCGTGCAGCCGGGTCCGGACAATCCGCTCGCCCCGTTCATCAAGGAAGAGGCGGTGCTGCTCAATGTGCGCTACGAGGACACGGCGGGAACCCCTTATCCGCGCGTGGCGGGCGGCCGCTCGGGCACGGGCCGCATCACCGGAAGCGTGTTCTTCGACGAGAACGGCGACGGCGTGCGCCAGGCCAACGAACGGGGGGCCGCGGGCGTTCAGGTGGTACTCGACGAACGCCAGGCGGCGGTTACGGACTCCGACGGGCGCTTCCAGTTTCCCCTGGTCCCAGCGGGCGCGCATCGGATTCGAGTCCTCGTCGAGCGCGTGCCACTGCCATGGGGACTGGACGACGACGCTGCGCGCGAGGTGCGGGTGGATGTGCGCACCGACGCACGCCTCGACATCGGACTGCGGCGAATCTCGCCCTAGCGTGCGCCAGGGAGCGCTGCGTCGACTGGCTGACGGCCACCCTCCCATTCCACCACGCCCTTCAGGCGCACCGGGAATGCGAGCGCCGGCGGCTTGCCGTCGGACTCGTCCTGGGGCCATATCGGCACCGCGCGCGTTTCGCCGGGCAGGATGGGCAGGGGCGAAACGATGAAG
This sequence comes from Usitatibacter sp., assembly GCA_046715885.1. Classification (GTDB taxonomy): domain Bacteria; phylum Pseudomonadota; class Gammaproteobacteria; order Burkholderiales; family Usitatibacteraceae; genus Usitatibacter. The sequence continues at coordinate 9,178 of JBKJYC010000008.1, read as the reverse complement.
TCGAAGCTGCGGCCGGTCGCGTCGGTCCCGGTGAGCGTGCCTTCAGGCCGGCCATGCGCCCGGCCCGCGTTGCGGAACCAGGCGACCGGTGTGGGCTTGCCGTTCACCGTCGCAACCTCCAGGCGCTCGAGCTTGAGATCCGGCACGACGTTGCCCACGCGCACGTAGACGATCACGCCCAGGCGCCCCTGGATCGGCAGCTGGATGCTGCCCAAAGGCGAAACCGACGCAGGGTCCTGGGCCGGCTCGATCAGGATGGCGAAACGGCACAGGCCGTCGGGCACGCCGGGGGGAACCTGCACCTCGAAGCGAAAGCGGCGTTTCGACTTGCCGGCAAGCTTCAGGGTATGGCGCTCGATCGCCACCCACGGGCGGCAGCTGTCGTGCGCCAGCGTGTCCGTGCGGAAATCGACGGCACCGTCCGGTCGCAGCGTCCAGTCGGCGGTGCGGATGCGATACTCGGACGGAGAGGTTTCGTCGTTTCCGATCTCGAGGACCTCGGCGATTCTCGCGCCGGGCTTGGATTTCAGCTCGAAGCGCGCCGGCAGGACGAACGCGGCGAATTGCGCGGCCGCCGGCATCACCGCACACGCCAGCGCCGCGACGAGCAGGGAGGCCGCGTTACGGAGCGACATCGATTTCGAACCCCGGATCGAAGCGCAAGCCGCGATCGAGATAGCGCGCGTCGAGGTAGAGGGAGAGGTCGAGGGTCTCGTGCATCGCGGGACGCTGGACGAGGCCGTCATAGACAAGAGCCCGCTGGCCGGGCAACGCGGAGCCGGCCATGAATTGGCCCCGGGACTTCCACTCCACGCGCAGGCCGTTGGGCGCGCGCAGGCCCTTCACGAATTCCGGGATGACCAGATAGATGCGCGCGCGCTTGCCGACATAGGCCGACGTGTCCAGGCGAAATTCCAGGTTGGTGACGTTGGCCACCATCGCGTTCAGGTCCTCCGCGCCGAGCCCTTGGCCCGAATGCAGCCAGCGCGACTCCACGGTCACGACGCTGCGCGGGGAGCCACGGTCATCCAGGCGTTTGGGCGCGGCTTGCGCCGCGACGGCGGCCATTGCGACGACGAGCAGGGCGACGATGCGCTTCACGGCATCTGCAGGTTGAAGGTGAGCTGGCCGTTGTAGGTCCCGGCCGGATAGATCGTCGTGTTGAGGAAGCGAAAGCGCAGGCACATTCCCACTTCGCGCGAATTCATGAACGACATCAGCGATTGCGTCGCGGAACCCGAGAATCCCCCGCTCGGGATTTCCGGACCGGCACTCGTAATCCAGTCGAAGTCGGAGAACGGAATGGAATTCGCTCCCGAGGTCACCGCGCCCGACGAATTCACCTGGAGCGTCGCGGTGCGCGAGTTTCCCGGCGTCGCCCGGGCGCGCGCCCAGATGCGCACGTTGTTCGCCGCGCACGCGGGAAAGCCCGCGCCTTCCGCGGATCCGGCCGCCGCGTTCGTGGTGCCGCTGATCGGGGTTCCGTCGCCGGCGATTGCGGCCGGGACGGTGAAGCTCACCAGGCTGATGGTGCCCCCGGCGGCGCCCACGCGAAGCTGTATCTGCGACGGGCCGTCGGCGACCACGACCGTTACAGCGCCAGCCTGCGGGGCGGCGAGGATGCCGCCGGCAGCAGCCAGGATCAGCGCGGCCGACCGGACAGTGCTCACGGCATCGTCGCCGTGTAGGTGACGCGGCCGCCGTTGGCCACGCTCGCGCCGCCGTAGATCCCGGCGCTCGGGATGGTCTGGTTGAGGTAGGTGAACGTCCATACGGCGAATCGTTGGGTGACCATGACGGAATTGAGCGCCGGGGTGACCGGCGCGCCCCCGGCGTTGGTGAGAATCGGGGCAGGCAATTGCGCGACGCTCGTCGCGGTGCCGATCTGATCGTAGTTGATCCGCCCGTCGCCCGCGACGCCGGTACCGATTCCGAGCCCCCCGCTGCTGTTGGTCGGCGTGATGGTCACCTGGCCGTTGTTGCCGGCGACTTCGACATTGACCCCGGACGGCCCCGCATCGCCACCCGTCGCCGCGATCGGCGCCCCGCTTCCCACCTGCATGCCTGGGACCGTGAAGTCGAGCATGTTGACCGTCGCGCCGGTGCTGCCCACGCGGAAACGAAGAAACGCCGGGTAGACGACCTGGAAACTGAGCCGCGCATTCACGCTGAGCGGTTCCGAATTGTCGATGGACGATTCGGCGTACGCCACGAGCGGCGACGCCAGCGCGGTGGCGGCCGCGGCCATGCGGAGGACAGCGCTGACGGTATGGCGCTTGAGGTTCATAAACAAGCCGGGGCGGCCTTGCGGTCCGCCCCGGTTCCAGTGGATCGCGGATCCCAGCTTACGGCATGGTGGCGGTGTAGGTCACCGTGCCGTTGTACGTTCCCGCCGAAGGAATCGTGGAGTTGGCGTAACTGTAGGTCCACACGGCCGAGCGGTTCGTCACTTTGCCGGCGCCGGCAGGGCCGCCACCGAGTGCGACGTTCACGTTCGCGATGCCGGCGTTGGCCAGCGCGGGGGCCGGGAAGTTGGCCGCGTCGTTCGAAGTGGTGCCGACCTCACCGTAGCTGATGAAGCCGTCGGCGATGGTGCCGGTGCCCATCCCGCTGCCGCCGCCGCTCACCGTCGTGCCGATGGTGATCTGGCCGTTGTTGCCGCGTGCCGTTACGTTGGCGCCGGAGCCTGCGGCGGCGTCGCCGCCCGTCCCCGCGACCGGGGTGGCGTTGCCAAGCGCCGCAGCCGTCGGGCTGAACGTGATGCGGTCGATCGTTGCGCTGTCCGTGCCCACGCGGAAGTAAAGGAACGCGGGGATGACGATGCGCAGGTCGAGGTCGTTCGCGACCGAATAGGGGCTGGTGGCGTCGAAGCCGGATGCCGCCATCGCCGGGCCCGAAACCGCGGCACCGCACACCAGAACCGCTGCAACTGCTTTCCTGAGGATCGAGTTCATTTTGTCACTCCTGACTGGGTTGGATGGCCGGTATGCCGGTTCTCTCAAGTTTTTGGCGCTTGGTCCGATGTCCCTTGCGCCACCTTGTTCTATGGAGCTCATTAGACTTGGGGCAGACGCGATCTTCTGTGATGGAGATCACAGAAGCTACTGTTTCGCTTGGGTTTTTGGGCGGATTTGGGTTGCAGCCGTAATCCGCGTGTAACTTCAGGCCCCGCCCCGGAAATGCAGCTGCCGCCAGGCCTCGTACACCACGATGGCCACCGCGTTGGAGAGGTTGAGGCTGCGATTTCCCGGGCGCATGGGCAGGCGAAGACGCCGCTCCCCGGGAAAGTGCTCGAGGAGGTCCGCCGGCAGGCCGGCGGTCTCGGCGCCGAAAACGAAGGCATCGCCCTCGCGGAAGGCCACCTCGGAATAGGCGACCCCGCCCCGCGTACTCGCCGCAAAGACCCGCTGGCCGGCAAGCACGGCCTCCACGGAAGCCCAGTCGGGATGCAGCCGGACATTGGCCATCTCGTGGTAGTCGAGGCCCGCGCGCCGCAGTTGCTTGTCCTCCAGCGTGAAGCCGAGCGGCTCCACAAGATGCAGCCGCGCCCCGGCATTGGCGCAGAGGCGGATCACGTTGCCGGTATTGGGCGGGATCTCCGGGCGGAAAAGCACGATGTCGAACATCCCTACGCCTCCCCGGGCGGCGGCGTGCGTGCCACGACCCAGACGTCGACCCTGCGCGAGCCGGCCCGCAACAACGCCTGTGCGAAGGCGTCCGCCGTAGCCCCGGTGGTGAGGACGTCGTCGACGATCGCCACCCGCAGTCCCTCCAGGCCCCTGCGGCATCCGAAGGCGCCGGCGAGGTTGGCGCGGCGGGCCTCGCGGCCCAGCCCCGGCTGGGGCTGTGTCTCCCGGCTGCGGTAGAGACCCTGGAAGGTCACGTCCACACCCAGCTCGCGGCCCACCGTCCGGGCCAGCTCGTGGGCTTGGTTGAAGCCGCGTTCCCGGAGCCGGGCCCGGGACAGTGGCGGCGCGAGAAGCAGGTCGGGCCGCGCTTCGCGTCGCGCGCGTTCGGCCAGCCGCAACCCCAGCCAGCGCCCGATCGCCAAGTCCCCGCCGAACTTGAAGCGCTGGATCAACCGGTCGACGGGAAACACGTACTCGAACGCCGCAAGGCTCGCGGCATCGGGCAAAGCGGCCGGAAGCGAGCGCTCACAGGGCGGACAGACCAGCTCGGCTCCGGCCGAGCTGCCGCAAAGCAGGCAATCCTGCGAGACGGCCCAAACCGGCGACAAAACACGCAAAAAACGCCGCGTTGATGAATTATTGAGCAATTGTCAGGGCCGTGCCGGGCAGAAGTTTGACAGGGAGGTGAAAAACCATAATTATCAGAACCTTAGAAGAGAGGCTCGCTTGGACACCGTCATCCGCATCCAGAACCCCGCCAAGGCCAACCCGCGGCTCGACAAGCTCCGCGAAGAGGCGATCCGGCTCTTCGTTCTTCCCTTCAACGATTTGCTGCTGCGCGCGCATACCGCGCATCGCGAGCACTTCGACCCGAACGTCGTGCAACGCTCGACACTGCTCTCGATCAAGACCGGCGGGTGCCCCGAGGACTGCGGCTATTGTCCGCAGGCGGCACGCTATCACACGGATGTGGAGGCCCACGCGCTCCTGTCGCTGGACGATGTCGTCGCCGCCGCCAAGACCGCGAAGGCGAACGGAGCCACGCGCTTCTGCATGGGTGCGGCATGGCGCGGGCCGAAAGCACGCGACCTCGAGCCGGTGCTCGACATGGTCCGCGAGGTGAAAAAGCTGGGCCTTGAGGCGTGCTGCACGCTGGGCATGCTGAAGGAGGGGCAGGCCGAGAGCCTCAAGGCGGCCGGCCTCGACTACTACAACCACAACCTGGACACGGCGCCGGAGTACTACGGCGCCATCGTCACCACGCGCGACTACGCCGATCGCCTGGAAACGCTCGAGCGCGTGCGCAACGCCGGCCTATCCGTGTGCTGCGGCGGCATCGTCGGACTGGGCGAGTCGCGGCGCGAGCGCGCGGGGTTGCTGGCGCAACTGGCCAGCCTCGATCCCCAACCGGAGTCGGTGCCGATCAACAGCCTGGTGCAGGTCGAGGGCACCCCGCTGGCCGGAACGCAGAAGCTGCCGTGGATCGAGTTCGTGCGCACCATCGCCGTGGCACGCGTGTTGATGCCACGCAGCATGGTGCGGCTCTCCGCGGGGCGCCAGGAGATGGACGAGGCGGTGCAGGCCCTGTGCTTCTTCGCCGGGGCCAACTCGATCTTCTACGGCGAGAAGCTGCTCACGACGGGCAATCCCGACGTCGAGCGCGATCGGGCGCTCCTGGAAGCGCTCGGAATCACCGCGGCCTGAGGAGCCATGACGAGCGGCATCGACCGGCTCGCCAACGGGTTGGAGGAGGCGGATCGCCAGCGCCTCCGACGCTCGCGCCGCGTGCTCCACTCGCCCCAGGGTGCGCGCGTGCGCAGCGCCGGCCGAGAGCTGCTGAATTTCTCCAGCAACGACTACCTGGGGCTCGCCAACCATGCGGCGTTGCGCGCCGCGGCGAAGCAGGCGATCGACGACTACGGCGTCGGCGCCGGCGCCTCGCCGCTGGTGTCGGGATTCTCCGAGGCGCACCGCGATGCGGAAGAGCGCTTCGCGGCCTTTGTCGGGCTTCCGCGCGCACTGCTCTTTTCCAGCGGCTATGCGGCCAACCTCGGCATCCTGACGGCGCTCGCCGAGCGCTCCACGGAGATCTTCGGCGACAAGCTGAACCACGCCTGCCTCAATGACGGTGCGCTGCTGTCGCGCGCGGTGTTCACGAGATTCCCTCACGGCGACGCGAACGTGCTCGAAGCCCGGCTCGCCGCATCGACGGCGCAGGTGCGGATCGTGGCGACCGACACCGTCTTCAGCATGGACGGCGACCTCGCCCCGGTCCGCGAGCTGCTCGCCGCGTGCGAGCGCCATGGCGCCTGGCTCGTGCTCGACGATGCGCACGGCATCGGCGTGCTGGGCGAAACGGGCCGCGGCGCGCTCGAGCATTTCGGCGTGCGCTCGCCCCGCATCGTCTACATGGCCACGCTCGGCAAGGCGCTCGGCGGCTACGGCGCTTTCGTGGCGGGCGAGCCCGAGGTCGTGGATTGGCTGGTCCAGCGGGCGCGCACCTACATCTATTCGACTGCGTTGCCGCCGCTGGCGGCGGCCGCGGCCGTGGCGGCCCTGCAGCAGCTCGAAGGCGACCCCGCACGCCTGCACGCCCTGCGGCAGCGCATCGTGGAGTTCCGTGCCGGATGCGCCGCGGCGAATGTCGCGGTGCGCGATTCGACGACGGCGATCCAGCCGGTCGTGGTCGGCACCGCGAAGCGCGCGCTCGAGGTCGCAAACCGCCTTCTCGAAGCCGGCTTCCTCGTGCCCGCCATCAGGCCGCCGACGGTTGCCGAAGGCACCTCGCGCCTGCGCGTTTCGATCAGCGCCGACCATGGCCCGGCGGACGTGGCCGGGCTGGTGGCGGCGCTCGCGCGCGCGCTCGCACCATGACGCTGCACGTCAAGGAGAGCGGGGAAGGTCCCGAGCTGGTGCTCCTTCATGGATGGGGCATGCACGGTGGCGTCTGGTCGCCGGTGCGCGGCGCGCTCGAGGAGCGCTTTCACGTCCGCGTCTTCGACCTCCCCGGCCACGGCTTCTCTTCGTTCGTGCCGCTGCGCGGCCTGGATGAAGCGGTCGATGAAGTCGCCGCACAGGTGCCCGAGGGCGCGCTCGTGTGCGGATGGTCGATGGGCGGCCTCCTGGCGCAGCGCCTCGCGCGCCGCCATCCCCTGCGCGTTCGCGCGCTGGCGCTGGTGAGCACGACCCCCAGCTTCGTGGAGCGGCCCGGATGGCCCCACGCGATGAAGCCCGAGACGCTTGCCGGCTTCGCCTCGGGCCTGCGCACGGACCTGGAAGCCACCCTGAAGACCTTCGTCGCGTTGAACGCGCTCGGAGGCGCCAACAGCCGCGCCGCCATGCGCGCGCTGGCCGACGAGCTGGTCGCGCGTGGCGCGCCCGATCCGAGCGCGCTCGACGTGGGACTCGCGATGCTGCGCGCGACCGACCTGCGCGACGACGCCGCGGCGATCATGCAACCCGCCGTCGTGATTCATGGGAGCCGCGACGCGCTGGCGCCGGTGGAAGCCGGACGCTGGCTGGCGCAGCGCCTGCCCCACGCGCGCCTGGTCGAGCTCGAGGATGCGGCGCACCTGCCTTTCGTCTCGCATGCGCGCGCGTTCCTCGATGCGCTGGAGACCCTGCGTGGCTGAAGCGCCGCGGCTCGAGAAACCCGCCATCCGCCGCGCCTTCGAGCGCGCGGCGACCACCTACGACGCGAGCGCGGTCCTGCAGCGTGAAGTGGGCGCGCGCCTGCTCGAGCACCTCGATCCCATCCGCCTCGCCCCGGCGCGGATCGTCGACGTCGGCTGCGGCACGGGCGCCTCCTTTGCGGGCCTCTCGCAACGCTTCCCGCGCGCGGAGCTGGTCGGCATCGACATCGCCCCGGCGATGCTCGCTCGCGCGGGGCTGCGATTGCCGTGGTGGAAGCGCGCCCTCGCGGGACAGCGGCCGGCGCTGGTGTGCGCCGACGCCGAGCGCCTGCCGCTGGCGACGGCAAGCGCGCAGCTCGTGTTCTCCAACCTGGCGTTGCAATGGTGCCGCCCCGAGCTCGTGTTCGCGGAAGCCGCGCGCGTTCTCTCGGCCGACGGCCTGCTCCTCTTCTCCACCTTCGGGCCGGACACGCTGCGGGAGCTGCGCGAAGCGTTCCGGGCGGCGGACGGCGGCGGCCACGTCCACACCTTCATCGACATGCACGACCTCGGAGATGCGCTCATCCACGCGGGGTTCGCCGATCCGGTGATGGAGATGGACGTGATCACGCTCGAGTACGAGACCGTCGAGGCGGTGGCGCGCGACCTGAAGGCGATCGGCGCGCGCAACGCCCTGGCCCACCGTGCGCGCGGCCTCTCGGGCCGCGGGCGCTGGCGGCGGATGGCGGAGCACTACGAGAAGCTGCGTCGCGCGGGTTGCCTGCCCGCCACGCACGAGGTCGTCTACGGTCACGCGTGGAAGGTCCCGCCGAAAAAGCTCGCCGACGGCCGGCAGGTGATCGGCTTCCAGCGGCAAAAGTCGTGACGCGCGGGGTTTTCGTCACCGGGACCGATACCGGCGTCGGCAAGACCGTCGCCGCGGCCTCCCTGATCCACGCCTTGCGCACGCGCGGCGTGCGCGTGGCGCCGATGAAACCGGTCGCGGCGGGCGCGGCCGGACACGACGGCATCGACGCGAACGCGGACAGCCTCGCCCTCATCGGCGCCGCGGGCTGGACGCGCGCGGACCTTCCCGACGTGACGCCCGTGCTGCTGCGCGAGGCCATGGCGCCCCACATCGCCGCGATGCGCGACGGCCAGCACATCACGCTCGCGCCGATCCGCGCGGCATTCGACCGGCTCGCCGCGCGCGCCGACTTCGTGGTGGTCGAGGGCGTAGGCGGTTTCCTGGTTCCGCTGGCCGAGGACTGGGACGCCGGCGACCTCGCGAGGGACCTCGGGCTGCCGGTGGTGATGGTGGTCGGCATGCGCCTGGGATGCCTCAACCACGCGCTGCTCACGGCGCGCGCGATCACCGCGGCCGGGCTCCCGCTGGCCGGATGGATCGCCAACCAGATCGACCCCCTGATGCCGGTGGCCGAGGAGAACGTGGAAGCCCTGCGCTTGCGTCTCGGCGCGCCCTTGCTCGGCAGGCTGCCGTTCTCGATCAATCCCGACCCCCGATTCCTCGCCGCCGGACTCGACGTGGACGCGCTGCTCGCGTGAACACCATCCTCTTCGACCTCGACGGCACGCTCACGGATCCACGCGAGGGCATCACGCGCTGCATCGCCCACGCGTTGTCGCGCATGGGCCGCCAGGCTCCGCCCGCGCACGAGCTGCATTTCGCCATCGGGCCGCCGTTGCGCGCTTCCTTCGCGCGCCTGCTCGGCGACGATGCCCCCGAGACCGTGGAGCGCGCCGTCGCCTACTATCGCGAACGCTTCGCCGACGTGGGCTTGTTCGAGAACGCGCCCTACGAAGGGATCGGCGAAACGCTGGCGCAGCTGCGCGCGTCGGGCACGACGCTCTTCGTGGCGACCTCGAAACCGCTCGTGTATGCGCAGCGCATCGTGCGCCACTTCGGCCTCGAGCCGC
>JBKJYC010000007.1:0-5686 GCA_046715885.1 Usitatibacter sp. | reverse complement strand
GCTCGAGGAAGGCCATGTTGAACGCCTGCCGATGGGTCTCCTCGGTGTCGGCGAGCGTGCCGTCGACGTCAAAGATGAGCGCCTGCAGCGTCATGCCCGCCCCGACTGGAAGACGCGGCTCGCGCGGATGTCCCCGTCCTCGAGCGTGGCGAGCGCCTCCGGGGTGAGCGTCTTTGACTGGCCGTCGAAGAGCCGGCAAGCGTGGCGAAGGCGCGCGCGGTCGAGTGCGTTGCGGATCGATCGGGCGTTGGCGAAATGCGGCTGCTGCAAGCGAAGCGCGATGTACTCGCGTAGCGCCGCCGCGGCCCCGGGATCCAGCCGGTACTGCATCTGCCCGAGCATCAACATCGCGATCGCGTAGAGCTCTTCGCCGTCGTAGTCGGGAAAGTCGATGTGGTGCGCGATGCGCGAAGCCATGCCAGGGTTCGAGGAGAAGAAGGTTTCCATGCGATCCCGGTAGCCCGCGAGGATCACGACGAGGTCGTCGCGCTGGTTCTCCATCGCCTGCAGCAGGATCTCGATCGCCTCCTGGCCGTAGTCGCGCTCGTTTTCCGGTCGGTACAGATAGTAGGCCTCGTCGATGAAGAGCACGCCGCCCATCGCGCGCTTGATCGCCTCGCGGGTCTTGGGGGCGGTGTGGCCGATGTACTGCCCGACGAGGTCGTCGCGCGTCACCGCGACGACGCGCCCGCTTCGTGCGTAGCCGAGCCGGTGAAGGATCTCGGCCATGCGCAGCGCCACGGTCGTCTTGCCCGTGCCCGGGTTGCCGGTGAAAGACATGTGAAGCGTGGGCGTGCCGGCCGCCAGTCCATGGTGCACGCGCAGGTGGTCGATGAGCAGCAGCGCGGCGATCTGGCGGATGCGAGTCTTCACCGGCGCGAGGCCCACCAGTTCGCGCTCGAGCCTGGCGAGGACCTCGCCGACGTTCGAGTCGCGCAGCGCGTCGCCCAGGTCGACCGTGCCGGGCATTGCGCTCAATAGCGCTCCATCTCCGGCTTGTCGGCGGAGTACGCCTGAACGGTGTAGCGGATCATCCTGCCCTCGGCCTCCTGGCGCACCAGGCCGAAGCCCGGCTCGCGCGCCGGCCGGTTCACAATGAACGACATGCGCGGCGTCTCCCAGCCGCGCGTGGCGTCGAAGGCGGTCACGCGGATGTAGTGCCGGGGGAAGGTCGTGCGGCAGCTGGCGATCTCCACCATGATGCCGGCCGGATCTTTCAGGTCGAACATCGGCATGCCGAACATCTCCCAGTAGGTGTTGCGGGGATGCGGGTCGTCGGTGTACTCGACGTTCACCGCCCACCCGTTCCCGAGTGCGTACCGGATCTGCGCGGTGATCTGCTCGTCGCTGAGGTCCGGCAGGAACGAAAACTGGCCCTGCGTGAGCCGGTTGCCATGGTTGGTCATCATAGTGTCCTCTCCTCGCGCCTCAGGCGCTCACCGTCGCCGTCGGCACGAAGTCCGCGGTGTCGGTCGATTCGTAGTTGAAGCTGACCTCCCCCCAGGTGTCGAGCGCCGCTTTCAGCGGAGCGCACCAGCGCGCGGCGTCCTGCAGGATGCGCGGGCCCTCATTCCAGATGTCGCGCCCTTCGTTGCGCGCGAGCACCATGGTTTCGAGCGCGACGCGATTTGCGACGGCCCCAGCCTGGATTCCCATGGGATGGCCGATCGTGCCGCCGCCAAACTGCAGGACGACATCTTCGCCCAGGTAGGTCAGCAACTGGTGCATCTGCCCCGCGTGGATGCCGCCGGAGGCCACGGGCATGACCTTGTTGAGCGATGCCCAGTCCTGATCGAAGAACAGGCCGAGCTCGAGATTTTGGGACGTGCGCGTGTCGCGCAGCGTGTCATAGAATCCCTTGATCATCAGGGGATCGCCCTCGAGCTTGCCAACGACAGTACCCGCATGGATATGGTCGACTCCGGCCATGCGCATCCACTTGCAGATCACGCGGAAGTTCATGCCGTGGTTTTTCTGCCGCGAGTAGGTGGAGTTTCCCGCGCGATGCAGGTGCAGGATCATGTCGTTCCTGCGCGCCCACTTCGCCATCGACTGGATGGCGGTATAGCCGATCACCAGGGCGATCATGACGATTACCGAGCCGAGCGACTTGGCGAACTCCGCCCGCTCGTACATCTCTTCCATGGTGCCGGCGGTCACGTTGAGGTAGTGCCCTTTGACTTCTCCCGTGGCGGCGCTGGCCTTGTTCACCGCCTCCATGCAGTAGAGATAGCGGTCGCGCCAATGCATGAAGGGTTGCGAGTTGATGTTCTCGTCGTCCTTCACGAAGTCGAGGCCCCCCTTGAGCGCTTCATACACTACGCGCCCGTAGTTGCGTCCCGACAGGCCCAGCTTGGGCTTGGTGGTAGCCCCAAGCAGCGGGCGGCCGAACTTGTCGAGCCGCTCGCGCTCGACAACGATGCCAGTGGCAGGCCCCTGAAACGTCTTCAGGTAGGCGACGGGAATGCGCATGTCCTCCAGCCGCAGCGCCTTGATGGCCTTGAAACCGAAGACATTGCCGATGATCGAGGCGGTAAGGTTGGCGATGGAGCCCGGCTCGAACAGGTCGAGGTCGTAGGCGATGTAGGCGAAGTATTGCTGCTCCGTCTTCGTTCCGGCACCGGTATTGGGAACCGGATCCACTCGATAGGCTTTCGCGCGGTAGAGGTCGCAGGCCGTCAGCCGGTCGGTCCACACCACCGTCCAGGTCGCCGTCGAGGACTCGCCGGCCACCGCGGCCGCCGCTTCCTCGGGATCCACTCCCTCCTGCGGAGTTATTCGGAAGAGCGCCAGCACGTCGGTTTCCTTGGGCTGGTAGCCCGCGTCCCAATATCCCATCTGAACGTACTTGAGCACTCCGGCGCGATAGCGCTCGCCAGCCTTGCTCAAGTCACGTGAATTCGCCGAGTTTCCCATGCCGCGCTCCGTGCCGAGTGTTCGAGGGCCCATCTTGCCGCGTAAGCTTTCATAAAAACCATTTAGATGTTTTAATGGTATCGATAAGGGAATCGAATCAGTTGCCCCCACGCCGAGGAGGAGACGGGATGCCATCGCTGCATCGCTGCACGCTGCGGCAACTGCGCATTTTCGAGGCCGCCGCCCGCAACCTGCACTTCGGGCGCGCCGCGGCGGAGTTGCACCTGTCTCAGCCGGCGGTTTCCATTCAGCTGAGGCAGCTCGAGGAGACTTCGGGACTCGATCTTTTCGAGCAGTCCGGCCGGCGTATGCACCTGACGCCCGCGGGTGGCGAGCTCCTGGCGCACGCCCGCGCGCTCCTGGCGCGCTTCCGCGAGGCCGACGAGGCGCTCGACGCGCTGAAGGGAGCACGCGGCGGCGAGTTACGCATCGCGACCACCACAACCGCCGCCCATATCGCCCCGCGGCTGCTTGCGCAGTTTCGTCGCGATCGTCCCGCTGTCCGGTTGCGAATGACGGTCGACAATCGAGCCGCAGTGGTCACCGCGCTGGTGGAGAACACCGTCGACCTGGCCCTCATGGGCCAGCCGCCGCCCGGGCTCGCAGTAAGCGCGGAGGCTTTCGCCCGCCATCCGCTGGCCATGATCGCTTCGATCGAGCATCCGCTGGTCGGCCGGCGGCGACTGCGACTGTCACAGCTCGACTCGGAACCGTTTCTCATCCGGGAGCGCGGCTCCGGGACGCGCAACGCCATGGAGAAGGTCTTCGCGGCGCAGCGTTTCACCCCGGCCGAGACGATTGAAATCGGCTCGAACGAGACCATCAAGCAGGCGGTCATGGCGGGGTTGGGTGTGAGCCTGCTCTCCCTGCATACGGTGGGACTCGAGGTCGCGTCGGAAGCGCTGGCGAGGTTGGACGTCCGGGGACTGCCGGTGATTCGTGAGTGGTTTGTCATCCATCGTCAGGAAAAGCGCCTCACTCCCGTGGCGGCGGCGTTCCGGGCATTCCTGCTCGAATGCGGCGAGGCGTTTGTCGAGCAGGCCACGGGGGTGCGGGGCGACGGCCGCATGGCCCCGATGCGGCGCCGATGAGCGTGGGCACCGGGCGCCCGCGGAACTGCTCTGAAAACCGGGAAATCGGGGGTCAGCTGTCGTCCGAGTCGCAAGAAGACCCGGGATAATTTCTACGCGGACCCCATCTTTCGGACCGTGGAGTCTGACCCCTGAGTCCGCCCCCGCTTGTTTCAGTCCTTCCAGCGGGTGGCAGCCAAGTCGTCACTGGCGCGCGCTTCAACCCACTTCTCGCCCTCGGCGGTGGACTCCTTCTTCCAGAACGGCGCGCGCGTCTTCAGGTAGTCCATGATGAACTCGCACGCGGCAAACGCATCGCCGCGATGCGCGCTCGACACTCCCACCAGCACGATGCGGTCTCCCGGCTTGAGCGCGCCCACGCGGTGCACGACGAGCGCGTCGATCACGTCCCAGCGTTGCGCCGCCTCGAGGCAGATGTCGGTGAGCGCCTTCTCCGTCATGCCGGGATAGTGCTCGAGGGTCATGGCGTTCACCTCCAGCCCGTCGTTCCCATCCCGCACCAGGCCGACGAAGCTCGCCAGCGCGCCCACGTCCTTGCGCCCCTCGGTCAACGCCTCGAGTTCGCGGCCGGTATCGAAGTCGGCCTCCTGGATGCGCACGATCGGCAAGGCCGCCTACCCGCCGGTGACCGGCGGAAAGAACGCGATCTCGTCGCCGGGCTTCACCGGGGTCTCCACGCCGGCCATCACCTGGTTCACCGCGACGCGGAAGGTCTTGCCGGGGGCGAACGCGTCAGACCAGCGCTCTCCACGTGCGCGGAGGTGCTCGATCAGGGAAGCGACGGTGGCGGTGGCCGCGGGCAGCGCCATCTGCTCCCGCGAGCAGGCGAGGCTCTCCCGGAGGCTCGCGAAGTAAAGCAGCGTGACCACGCAGAGCTACCGGACGATGCCGAGCCGCGCGCGATCCAGGCCGAGGTGGCGGATGATGAAGCGCACCACGCCTTCCGCGTCGTCGATGTCGAACTGGGGCAGCTTCGTGCCGAGGGGCTCATCGGTGGCGATGGCGACCACGCGAGGATCGTCCGGGTAGAGCAGCGGCGTGGTGGATTCGCGCCGGTGCACCTCGATCTTGGGGATCTCCGCGGACTTGTAGCCTTCCACGATGACCAGGTCGCAGGCCGAGAGGAGTGCCAGCTGGTCCTGCAAGGACGGCTCGGGCGCCCCGCGCAGCTCGTGCATGATCGCCCAGCGTTTCGAGGAGCCAATCAGCACTTCCGTGCAGCCCGCGTGGCGGTGGCGCCACGAATCCTTGCCCTGATGGTCGACGTCGAACTCATGGTGGGCGTGCTTCACGAGCGACACGCGCAGACCCTCCTTCACCAGGAGCGGGATCAGCTTCTCGATCAGGGTGGTCTTGCCGCTGCCGCTAAACCCGGCGATGACGATGACTTTCATCCCGACATCATAAATGCAACTTGGGCGCCATGTCTCGGATGCCGCACCGGGGAATGGCTAGGACACGAGACGCCCGTCGAGCTCGCCTACGAGTCGGGGCCGCTTGGAACTTTCGGCATCGAGCGATATCACGCGATCGGCGTTTCGGATGGTCTCCGCGCGATGCGCGATGATGATTCGCGTGATGTGCAGTGAGCGCACCGCGGCGGTGACCGCCGCCTCGGTTTCGACGTCGAGATGGCTTGTCGCCTCGTCCAGCATCAGTACGCTTGGTCTGCGGTAAAG
>JBKJYC010000006.1:0-2530 GCA_046715885.1 Usitatibacter sp. | reverse complement strand
ATCTCCGAGAGCGACGTGACGGTCGTTGTGGACATCGGCGCCACCATCACGCGCGTGACGGTCCTGCACAACGGACAGACGGTCTACACGCGCGAGCAACAGATCGGCGGCAACCTTCTGACCCAGGATATCGCCCGACAGTTCGACATGCCGCCGGAGGAAGCGGAGGCGGCCAAGCGGGTCGGCAACCTCCCCGAGAACTTCGGCCCCGACGTCCTCCAGCCGTTCAACGAGAAAATCGTTCTGGAGATCCAGCGGGCGCTGCAGTTCTTCTTCACCTCGACCCAGTTCAACAAAGTCGACCACATCCTGCTCACGGGCGGCTGCGCGATGTTGGACGGCCTGGAGGAGATGGTCGCCCAACGCACGCAGGTGCACACCATCGTCGCGAACCCGTTCGCGAACATGGCGCTGTCCTCGCGCATCAAGCCGCGCCAGCTCACCATCGACGCGCCCTCGCTCATGATCGCGTGCGGCCTCGCGATGCGGAGGTTCGATCCCTCATGATCCGCATCAATCTCCTTCCGCACCGCGAGGAAAAACGCCGGCTGCGCCAGAAGCAGTTCGCGGCGTTCGCGGGCATCGCGATCTTCCTCGGCCTGATGGCGGCAGTCCTGGTGTGGGTCGTGCTGAACCAGCAGGTCGAGCAGCAACAGGCGAACGTGGCCTACATGAAGAACGAGATCTCCAAGCTCGACAAGCAGATCGAGGAGATCCGCAAGATCCGCGAGGAGACCGCCTCGCTCCTGGCCAAGAAGCAGGTGGTCGAGAGCCTCCAGAGCAACCGCTCCGAGCCCGTCCAGCTGCTTGACCAGCTGCTGCGCCAGCTTCCCGAGGGCGTGTACCTGAAATCGGTGAAGCAGGTGGGCACCAAGGTCGGCGTGACCGGCTTCGCGCAGTCCAACGCGCGTGTCTCGACGCTCATGCGAAACCTCGGCGCCTCTCCCTACCTGGAGAACCCCGAGCTGATCGAAATCAAGGCGGTGCCGGCACCCGGCAACCCCGCCCAGCGCGTGAACGAGTTCCTCATGAACATCTCGATCAAGCGCGCCAAGTCCGAGGACGGCAAGGGCGCGCCCAAGCGGGCCGCGACGCCGGCGGGGGCGAAATGAGCCTGATCGACGACTTCCGCGGCCTCGACCCCAAGCAGCCGGGCATGTGGCCGTGGCCGATCAAGGTCATCGCGTTCGTGGCCCTCTTCGTGGTGATCCAGATCGCCGCCGGCGTCCTGTTCTGGAAGGACCAGAGCGACCAGATCGAGCAGGGCCGCCAGGAAGTCGACAAGCAGAAGCAGACCTTCCTCGAGAAGAAGAAGCTCGCGGTCAACCTGGACGCCTACAAGCAGCAGCGCGCGGAGATCGAGCAGTCCTTCGGCGCGCTCCTGAAGCAGCTGCCCAACAAGAGCGAGATGGACGCGCTGCTGATCGACATCAACCAGGCCGGCCTGGGCCGCGGCCTGTCCTTCGAGCTCTTCAAGCCCGCCCCGGTGGAGAACTTCACCGAGTTCTACGCGGAGCTTCCGGTCAACATCAAGGTCACCGGCAACTACCACGACCTCGGCGCCTTCGCGAGCGACGTGGCCAAGATGCCGCGCATTGTGCTGCTCACCGACGTCAAGCTCGATCCGCCCAAGGACGGGCTGCTGTCGATGGAAGCGGTCGCCAAGACCTACCGCTACCTCGATGAAGAAGAGGTGGCCAAGCAGCGCAAGACCGCCAAGGACAAGGCGGCGGCGAGTGCCAAGGGGGCGAAGAAATGAGGGGTTGGATACTCGTTCCGGCCGCGGCGCTGGTAGTGGCCGGGTGCAGCTCGGAGTTGGACGACCTGAAGCAGTTCGTGCGCGACTCCGAGAAGGGGTTGGCGCGCAAGATCGAGACGCTGCCGGCGGTCAAGCCGTTCGAGCCCTTCACTTACGAAGGCTTCGACCTCCCGGATCCCTTCAAGCCGCGCAAGCTCACCCCGCCCAAGGAACAGGGCGCGGGCGGCGGCGTGGCGCCGGACCTGAACCGCCGAAAAGAGCCGCTGGAGGCCTTCCCGCTCGAGCAGCTGAAGATGGTGGGTACGCTCTCGCAGGCGGGAGAGAATTACGCCCTTGTACGCGCCGACAAGACGCTCTACCGCGTCAGGAGGGGCAACTACATGGGCCAGAACTTCGGGCTGATCACCGACGTGAACGAAGGCGAGATCAAGCTCAAGGAAATCGTGCAGGACAGCGCTGGCGACTGGGCCGAGCGGCAAAGCGTGTTGCCGCTCCTGGAAGAAGCCGGCAAAGGGGACAAAAAGTGAACGCGACCATCCTGAACCGAACTTACGCGAAGCTCGGCGCCGCACTCGGCGCGCTGGCCTTCGCGCTCGCCTCGCCGCTCGCCTGGGCACAGGCGAAGAACACGCTCGAGTCGATGAGCTTCTCGTCCATCCAGGGCGGCAAGATCATCGTGAAAGCCCAGTTCAAGGAGCCGCTGGCGACGTTGCCTCAGGGCTTCGCCGTCACCAACCCCCCGCGCATCGCGATCGACCTGCCCGACACCGT
>JBKJYC010000005.1:0-3253 GCA_046715885.1 Usitatibacter sp. | reverse complement strand
CCCTGCGCTCGGGGCCCTTGGCTACGCCGACCACGGCGACGTCGTTGAGACCCAGCTCGACGAGCGCCGCGCGCGCCGCGTTCACCTGGCCGCGCCCGCCGTCGATGAGGATCAGGTCCGGCACCTTGCCCTCGCCTTCCGCGAGCGGCCGGTAGCGCACGCCAAGGGCGTAGCGCATCGCGCCATAGTCGTCACCCGGCTCCACGCCCTTCACGTTGTAGCGCCGGTACTCCGAGGTCTGCATCGCGCCCTTGTCGTAGACCACGCAGGAAGCGACGGGGAGCTCGCCCATCGTGTGGCTGATGTCGAAGCATTCGATGCGCGCCACGGGCGCCTCGGCGGCGAGGAATTCCTGCAACGCCGCCCCGCGCGCCTCCTGCGTCTCCTGCGCCGCGATGCGCGTGGTGAGCGCCAGGCTCGCGTTCTTGCGCGCCATGTCGATCCACAACCGCGGCTCGCCCACGGGTCGCGAGACGATGCGAATCGGCTGCTCGGTCAGCTCCGTGAGCATTTCCTCCTCGGCGGAAGGCGCTTCCAGCTGGTCGGTGACGATCCTGGGCGGCGCGGGCTGCTGGATGTAGTGCTGCTCGAGGAAGGCCTCCAGCACCTCGTTGGCGAGGAGCCCTCCGGCGTTGTGCGGGAAGAACGTGCGGTCGCCGAGATGGCGGCCGCCGCGCACCATGGCGAGCGTCACCGCCCAGACGCCCTCGCGCTCGACGGCCACCACGATGTCCACGTCGCCCGCCTTCGCCGTCTCCACCGCCTGCCCCGAGCGCACGCGCTGCAGCATGCGGATGCGGTCGCGGTGCTGCGCGGCCTCCTCGTACGCCTGGCGCTCGGCCGCCGAGTCCATCACCTTCGTGATCTCCGCGGTCACCAGGTCGTCCTTGCCCGCGAGGAACTGGGCCGCCTGCTCGACGTCGTGGCGGTAGGTCTCGACCTCGATCTTCTGCACGCACGGCGCGGAGCATCGGCCGATCTGGTGCAGCAGGCAGGGGCGCGAGCGGTGCGCGAACACCGTGTCGTCGCACGTGCGCAGGTGGAAGATCTTCTGCAAATGCCCGATGGTCTCGCGCACCGACCACGCGCTGGGGAACGGGCCGAAGTAGCGGTTGCCCTTGAGCTGCGTGCCGCGGTAAAAACGGATCTGTGGGAACTCGTGGCCGGTGATCAGCACGTAGCCGTAGCTCTTGTCGTCGCGGAAGAGCACGTTGAACTTCGGCTGCGCGCTCTTGATGGCGTTGTTCTCGAGCAGCAGCGCCTCGGCCTCGGTGCGCGTGGCGGTGACCTCGCCCGCCGCGATCTGCGAGACCATCATCGTGGTGCGCGGGCTCAGGTGCGTCTTCTGGAAGTACGACGCGACGCGCTTCTTGAGATCCTTCGCCTTGCCGACGTAGATCACCTCGCCGGCGGCGTTCTTGAAGCGGTAGACGCCGGGCAGCGTCGGGAGCGTCGCCAGGAAGGCGGCGCTGTCGAATTCAGCGGCCATGGGCCCGTCGGATCCCGGGCTCGGACCTAACCCGCGCGGATGCGCGGGAGGTTCTACGTGGCGGCGAGGTTGTTCGCGCTGGCCTTCAGCGCCGCAGTCGAGATCGCGCGGCCGCGCATCCGGTCGAGCCGGCGCGCCAGCGTGGGCGCGACCGGGCGGCGCTCGAGGCCTTCGAGCAGCGTGTCCTGGGCGCGCGGGTCGTTGCAGATCACCACCATGTCGCACCCCGCGTTGAGGGCCGCGTTCGCGCGTCCGATCATCCCGCCCGCGGTGCTGGCTCCTTCCATCGACAGGTCGTCGGAGAAGATGAGCCCGTCGAAGCCGAGCTTCTCGCGCAGCACCTTCTGCAGCCAGACCGCGGAGAACCCCGCGGGCTTCGAGTCCACCTTCGGGTACACGACGTGCGCCGGCATCATCCCGCCCATGCCGGAGCGCGCCAGGCGCTGGAACGGCACCAGGTCCTTCGCGGCGATCTCGGCCATCGTGCGATCGTCCACCGGTACTTCCAGGTGCGAATCCGCGCGCACGTAGCCGTGACCGGGAAAGTGCTTCCCCACGCTCGCCATGCCCGCGGCCTGCAGGCCGGCCTGCAGGGCTTCGGCGAGAACGGCGATCACGTTGGGATCGGCGTGCAGCGCGCGGTCGCCGATCACGCTCGATTCGCCGTAATCGACGTCCAGCACCGGGGCGAAGGTGAAGTCGACGCCGTGCGCCTGCAGCTCGCTCGCGATCACGTAGCCGCAGCCGCGCGCCGCGGCGAGAGCCTGCGCCGGGTCGCGATCCCAGAGCTTGCCCAGCTGGGACATGGCCGGGATCGGGGTGAAGCCATGCTTGAAGCGCTGGACGCGCCCGCCCTCGTGGTCCACCGCGATCACGAGCTCGGGGCGGCGCAGCTCGCGGATCGAGTGCGCGAGCTGGATCAGCTGCAGGGGGGCGGCGAAGTTGCGCGCGAAGAGGATGACGCCGCCCACCTGCGGATGCTGCAGGCGCTCGATGTCATCCGGGGCGAGCTCGAGTCCCGCCACGTCCACCATCACCGGTCCCAGGCGCATGCTCATCCCTCCAGCACCACGAATGCCACGGCCACACCGGCATCGTCGGTGAGGGAGATGTGCGATGCGGTCACGCCGAGGCTGCGCAGGTGCGCCGCCATCTCCGCGCTGGGGACCAGGCCGGGCTTGCCACGCGCGTCGCGGCCCACGGACACGGAGTGCCACTTGAACGGCGGATGGATGCCGGTGCCGATCGCCTTGGAGAAGGCCTCCTTCGCGGCGAAGCGCTTGGCCAGGTGGCTCGCCTTCGCTTTCGTGCTCGCGTAGCGCAGGCGCTCCTGCGGCGAGAGGATGCGGTTCACGAAGCGTTCCCCGAAGCGCTCGAGCACTTTCTCGATACGGGGAATCGAAACGACATCCGAGCCGAATCCTGTGATCAATCTCGCCCCTCGCGCCCCGAGCCTCGCGCCTCGCTTGCCGCCTGGCGCATCAGGCCCTTCATCTCGCGCACCGCCTCGCGCATGCCCACGAAGACCGCGCGGCTCACGATGGCGTGCCCGATGTGCAGCTCGCGCACGCCCGGCAGCGCCGCCACCGGCTGCACGTTGAAATAGTTGAGCGCGTGGCCGGCGTTGAAGCGCATGCCGAGCGCGCGGACCTGCTCGCCGGCCTGCGCGACTTTCTTCAGCTCGGCGGCTACTGCCGGGCTCTCGGCGTCGCGCCCCCGCGAGTGGAACGCGTGCGCATATGGCCCAGTATGGATCTCGCACAC
>JBKJYC010000004.1:0-7128 GCA_046715885.1 Usitatibacter sp. | reverse complement strand
AGGTCGGACTGCGCTGCGTCGCGGCGCCGATCCGCGACCACTCCGGCCAGGTCGTCGCCGCCATCAGCGTGGCCGCGCCGGTGCAGCGTATGAGCAAGAAAACCGTCCAGACGACGATCCCGACGGTGGTGGCCGCGGCCGAGGCGATCTCGCGGCGGCTGGGCTACCTTCCCTCGCTCGCAGGCTCCCGCCTCGGCGACTGATGCCCTCGATCCGGCTGGCCGACGGTGGCGCGTACGCCTGCGAGGAGCGCGACACGCTCCTGCGTGGGGCGCTGCGCGCCGGGCTGGGCCTGCCGTACGAGTGCAATTCGGGATCGTGCGGAACCTGCAAGGTCGAGTTGCTCGAGGGTACGGTGGAATCGCTGTGGCCCGCGGCGCCCGGGCTCACCGATCGCGACCGCGCGCGCCGCCGCATCCTCGCCTGCCAGTCCGAGCCGCGCTCCGACTGCGTGCTGAAGGCGCGGCTGTCCGAGGACTACCGGCCGCTGCACGCCCCGCGCCGCTTCGAGGCCACGCTCGAGGCCACGCGCGACCTCACGCGCGACCTGCGGGAGTTCCGCTTTCGCGCGAGTGGCGCGCCCGGTTTCCGGCCCGGCCAGTACGCGCTCTTCAGGCTCCAGGGCGTCGCGTGGCTGCGCGCCTACTCGCTGTCGAACGTCGACGAGGGCTCGGGCGCGTGGGAGTTCCAGGTAAAGCGCGTGCCCGGGGGAAAGGCGACCAGCGCGATGTTCGCCTTGCGCCCCGGCGACGCCGTGGCGCTCGACGGGCCCTACGGGATGGCCTACCTGCGGCTCGATTCCCCGCGCGACATCGTCTGCATCGGCGGCGGCTCGGGACTGTCGGCGGTGCTGTCGATCGCGCGAGGCGCCGCGCGCGATGCCGGGCTCGCGCACCGGCAGCTCGACTTCTTCTACGGAGCGCGCGGGCCGCTCGACCTGTGCGCCGGCGAGCTGCTGGCGAAGCTGCCGGGCTATGGCGAGCGCATCCGTTTCCATCCGGTGATCTCGATGCCCGAGCTCGATGACGCGAAGTCCTGGAGCGGCGCCACCGGATTCGTGCACGACCACGTGGCGGCCACGCTCGGGCCGCGCATGCCCGGTCTCGAGTTCTATTTCGCCGGGCCGCCGCCCATGGTGCAGGCGGTGCAGGCGATGCTCGCCGGGGCGAAGGTGCCGCCCGGCCAGGTCCATTTCGACAGCTTCTACTGACCGGTATTCGAGACATGTCACGGCTACGCCTGTCCCTCGGCTGCTGGAACTACGACCGCACGCGGGCACTCCTCGAGGGGCGCATCCGGCCCGACGGAATCGACCTCGTGTACCTCGACATGCCGGTCGAGGAGACATTCTTTCGGATGCTGCGCCACCGCGAGTTCGACGTGGCCGAGATGTCGCTCTCCTCGTACGTCGTGTCGCTGTTCAAGCCCGGCCAGCCGTTCATCGCGATCCCGGTGTTCCCCTCGCGCTTCTTCCGTCACTCGAGCATCTACATCAACGCCGCGGCGGGGATCCGCGAGCCGCGCGATCTCGTCGGCCGGCGGATCGGCAATCCCGAGTACCAGATGACCGCGCCGGTGTGGATCCGCGGCATCCTGCAGGACGAGTACGGCGTCCCCGTCGACGGCGTGACCTACCTCACCGGCGGCGAGGAGGAACCCGGGCGCTCCGAAAAGCTGAAGCTGGAGCTCCCGGCCAACATCAAAGTGCAGCCGATCGGGCCGGACAAGACGCTCTCCGCGCTGCTCGCCGCCGGGGAGATCGACGCGCTGTACACCGCACGCATGCCGTCCTGCTACGCATCGGGCGGCGGGAAGGTGAGGCGCCTGTTCGAGGACTACGTCGAGGTCGAGAAGGCCTATTTCCGCAAGACCCGGGTCTTCCCGATCATGCACACGGTGGTGATCCGCCGCGAGCTCTACGAGGCCAACCGCTGGATCGCGATGTCGCTCTTCAAGGCGTTCTGCGCCTCGCAGAAGGAGACGTACGCGGACCTGTACGTGACGGCGGCGCTGAAGGCGATGCTGCCGTGGCTCACCGCGCACGTCGAGGAAGCGCGCCGCGAGCTGGGCGAGGACTACTGGCCCTACGGATTCGCGCCCAATCGCCACGCGCTTGCCACGTTCCTGCGCTACCACCACGAGCAGGGCCTTTCCGGGCGGCTCCTCGCCCCCGAGGACCTGTTCGCGCCCGAGACGCTGGAGAGCTTCAGGATCTGACATGGCCAAGACGCCCGAGAGCAAGCCGCACGGCCTCGCCGACCACCTGGCCGGGCTCGACCCCACCCATTCGCACGCCGGGGACGAGGCCGACCACGACCATGACCACGACGACTTCGGCGGCGGGTACGACCCGGCCGGCGATCCGTTGTGGCAGCAGGACCACATCTCGCTGGTGACCGTGGGAATCGACATCGGCTCCTCGGGAACGCAAGTCGTCTTCTCGCGCGTGCACCTGCGGCGCCTTTCCGAAGCGCTGACCAGCCGCTATTTTGTCGTCGGGCGCGAGACGCTGCATCAGTCCGCCGTGGCGCTCACTCCCTACCAGAGCGAAGAGCGCATCGACGACCAGGCGATCGGCGACTTCATCGACCAGGCCTACCGGGACGCCGGGATCCATCCGGACGCCGTCGACACGGGTGCCGTGATCCTCACCGGGGAAGCCCTGCGCCGCGAGAACGCCAAGGCGATCGCCGATGTGGTCGCCGAGGTTGGCGGGGAGTTCGTCTGCGCGACCGCGGGACATCACATGGAGTCGCTGCTGGCGGCCTACGGATCCGGGGCGGCCAAGGCCTCGCACGATCTCGGCAAACCGATCCTCAACGTCGACATCGGGGGTGGCACGACCAAGCTGGCGCTGGTTGAAGGCGGCACTGTGGTCCATACCGCGGCGATCCACCTGGGCGGGCGCCTCGCGGTGCTCGAGCAGGGAAAGCTCTCGCGGCTCGATCCGGCGGGCCAGCGACTGGCCGCGCTGGCCGGCCTCGACTGGATGCGGGGCGGGCAGGTCGGGACGGGCGAGATGGAGCGCGTGGCCGAGTGGATGGCCGATGCGCTGGTGGCCGCCCTCACTCAGGTCGCGCCGGGGGAGAAGGTCGAGTCGCTCTGGCTGACCGAGCCCCTGGGTGTCCTCGGCGGGATCGCAGGGGTGATGTTCTCCGGCGGGGTGGCCGAGTTCGTCTACGGCCGCGAGGAGCGCGATTTCGGCGACCTCGGGCGGCTCTTCGGGTGGGCGGTGCGCGAGCGCCTCGAGCGCAGCGCGCTCCCCTGGCCCCTGCTGCCGGCGGGCGAATGCATCCGCGCCACCGCGCTCGGCGCGAGCGAATACAGCGTGCAGCTGTCGGGCAACACCGTCTACATCTCGAGCCCGGGCGAGTTGCTGCCGCGCAAGAACCTGCAGGTGCTGCAGCCGCGGCTGGCGCTCGGCGAGCGCGTCGACGCGGTTGCGGTGGCCGAGGCGATCCGGTGCCATTTCCTGGCCTTCGACATGACCGAGGGAGCCGCCGAGGTGGCGCTCGCGTTGCAGTGGAGCGGGGCGCCGACTTTCGAACGGCTGTCGGCATTCGCGCGCGGGATCGTCGCGGCCCTTCCGCGCACGCTCGCCGCCGCGAAGCCACTCTACCTGATCCTCGACGGCGACATCGCCCAGACGCTGGGGGCGCTGCTGAAGGACGAAATGGGCGTGGGCTCCGAGGTCCTTGCGATCGACGGCGTGTCGCTGTGGGACTTCGACTACATCGACCTGGGCCGCGTGCGCATGCCCTCGTTCACCGTCCCCGTCACCATCAAGTCGCTGGTCTTCGGGCAGGATCCCCGCGTGCCCCATCCCCACCACCCGCACCAGCCGCACGACCACGCTCACGATCACGACCACGGTCACCACCATCATCATCACCACCCTCACCAGGGCCACTCACACGAGCCCGACCATGGAAAGAGCTGAGCTGCGCGTCATGCTCGCGGACGCGATCCGGATGATGGAGCGCGCCGAGGTGATCGATTTCAACGGGCACTTCAGCTGCCGCCTGCCCGGCACGCCCCACTTCCTCATCAACTCCGGGGCTTCGGTGCGCAGCGCGCTCACCGCCGCCGACATCGTCACCGTCGACCTCGACGGCAAGCTGGTCGAGGGCGAGGCGGTCCCGCCGATGGAATTCCACATCCACGCCGAGGTCTACCGCCGGCGCGCCGACGTGCAGGCCGTGGCGCACACGCATCCGCTCTGGTCTACGCTCTTCAGCATGGCGGGGCAAAGCGTCCTGCCGGTGATCATGCAGGCGGCGGTCCTCGGACCGATCCGGTCCTTCCCCAAGACCGCCTCGATCAACCAGCGCGCCCTCGCCGAGGAGCTGGTCGCCGCGCTCGGGCCGCATCGCGTAATCCTTCTCAAATCGCACGGCGCTGTCGTGGCCGGAGGCGACATCGTCGAGACCTTCGTGCTCGGCATCTACCTCGAGGAGACCGCGCGGCGGCAGTATCTCGCGCGCGCCCTGGGCGAGCCGGCGGCGCTGTCCGCGGCGCAGGTGGATGAGATCGGGGCGAACTTGCGCAAGCCCCACCTGTTGCGCAAGGTCTGGGACTACCACCACGCAAAGCTCGCGCGTGAGCGTGGCTGAGGCGCCGAGCCGGGAGCGTGTTCGCGTTGACAGGGCGCAGCGCGGCCGCTACAGTTTGGCATATTTCTATACAGACCGACGTTCCACATAAAGGAACATGCGGCGGGCCGCGGGCCGGGTCTTCCAGGAGAACGCATGAACGCAGCGGGCCTCACGGAAACGGACGGCGTCGCGCCGCCGCCGGCGGCCGCACGTTTCGATTGGAAGTGGATCGTGATCGGCGTGTGCGTCGCGCTGACGGTCTACATCGCCGTCATGCCACTCGTCTTCCTCCTGTGGCAGAGCTTCCTCACGCCGCAGACCGCGACCAAGGCCGCGGTGTTCACGTGGAAGAACTACACCGAGGCCTACGGCAGCTCCGAGACGCTGCGCCTGTTCTGGAACTCGGTGCAGTTCGCGGTCGGGACCTCGCTCTTCGCCTTCGTGCTCGGCACCACGCTGGCGTGGATGAACGAGCGGACGAATACGCCCTTCAAGGCCCTCTTCTACGCCTTGTCCATCATCCCGCTGATCATCCCCGGGATCCTCTTCACGGTCGCCTGGATCCTGCTCGCGAGCCCGAAGATCGGCCTCATCAACCTCGCGTTGATGCACGGCCTGGGGCTCGAGAAGGCGCCCTTCGACGTCTACTCGATGGGCGGAATGATCTGGGTCGACGGGCTGCACTACTCGCCCATGGCTTTCCTGCTGATGACCGCCGCCTTCCGTGCCATGGATCCGGCGCTCGAGGAGTCCGCGACGATGAGCGGGGCCAACATCTTCCAGGTCGCCTGGCGGGTGACGCTCAAGCTCACCTGGCCCGCGATCTTCGCCACGATCCTCATCCTCTTCGTGCGTGCGATCGAGTCGTTCGAGGTCCCGGCGCTCCTCGGGCTGCCGGTCGGGATCCAGGTGTTAACCTCGTCCATCTACCAGGCCGTGCACCGCTATCCCAGCCAGATCGGACTCGCTGCGGCCTACGCGGTCACGCTGCTGGTGATGACGACCGCCGGCGTGTACTTCGTCTCGCGGCTGTCCAGCATGGGCTCGAAGTACGCCACCATGACCGGCAAGGGCTTCCGACCGCGGCGCATCGACCTGGGAGCGTGGCGCTGGGTCGCGGCGGGAGTGTTCATCCTCTACTTCCTTCTGATCGTGGTGCTGCCCTTCGCGGTGCTGCTGTGGTCGTCGTTCCAGAAGTTCTACGCGGTGCCGTCGTTGCAGGCGCTGCAGAACCTCACGCTCGATCCGTATCGCTTCATTCTGTCGTATCCGAACCTCACGAGATCGGTCTGGAACAGCGTGCTGCTGTCGTTCGGCACGGCGACGGTGGTGATGCTGGTCACCTCGGTCATCTGCTGGATCGTGGTGAAGACCAAGCTTCCCGGGCGCTGGCTGCTCGACAACGTGGCCTCGCTGCCGATGGTCTTTCCCGGGCTGGTGCTGGGGCTGTCCATCATGATCTTCTACCTGCACTTCGACATCGGCGTCTACGGGACCATCTGGATCCTCTTCATCGCCTACATCACGCGCTTCATGCCGTACGGGCTGCGCTACAACACGACTTCGATGCTGCAGATCCACAAGGAGCTCGAGGAGTCGGCCGCGATGAGCGGCGCTTCGTGGGGCACGACGTTTCGCCGCATCATCCTGCCGTTGCTCAAGCCCGGATTCATCGCGGGCTGGATCTACGTGATGATCGTGTCGATCCGCGAGCTCTCGAGCTCGATCCTGCTCTACAGCCCCGGAACGGAGGTGATCTCGATCGTGATCTGGGAACTGTGGGAGAACGGCCAGTACGTGGAGCTCTCGGCGCTCGGAGTGCTCTTCATCCTGGCGCTGTTCGTGCTCGTGATGATCGCGCAGTGGCTGGGCAAGAAGTTCGGCATCAAGGAATGAGAACCCCGAGGAGCGCGCCGTGCTGAGAGTGAAGGGCCTCCACACCGAGTACCCCAACGAGCATGGCGAGATCGTGAAGGCCGCGGTTGACGTTTCGTTCGAGGTGCCCGAGGGGCAGCTATTCACGCTCCTGGGCCCGAGCGGCTGCGGCAAGACCACGACGCTGCGCTCCATCGCGGGCCTCGAGCGCCCGCGGCTGGGCGAGATCGCCGTGGGCGAGCGCACCGTCTACTCATCGGAGCGCAATATCTTCGTGATGCCCAACCGTCGCGGTTTCGGGATGGTTTTCCAGTCCTACGCCATCTGGCCGCACATGAACGTGTTCCAGAACGCCGCCTTCCCGCTGCAGGTGGGCGATCGCAAGTACGGCAAGGCGCAGATCCGCGAGAAGGTGATGCGCGTGCTCGCCGCCGTGCAGCTCGACGCCCTGGCCGAGCGCGAGGCGACCAAGCTCTCGGGGGGGCAGCAGCAGCGGCTGGCGCTTGCCCGTGCCCTGGTAATGGAGCCCGCGCTCCTGCTGCTCGACGAGCCGCTGTCGAACCTGGACGCGAAGCTGCGCGAGCGCATGCGCTTCGAGCTGAAGCGCCTTCAGCGCGAGCTCAGGATCACCACCGTCTACGTGACGCACGACCAGAGC
>JBKJYC010000003.1:0-5428 GCA_046715885.1 Usitatibacter sp. | reverse complement strand
GCGTCGACCTCGCCAACCTGTCGCAGATCAACGAGATAGTGATCCGCGACAAGCAGGACGGCATCCTCGTGGTAGACCGCGACGGGCGCATCAGCCAGCACAACCCGCGAGCGACGCAGCTCCTGGGGGTCCTGCCGCAGGGCCGCTGGCCCGCGATCGAGGAGTATTCGCCCGAGATCGCGCGGCTGCTGCAGGGCTGGCGCGAGGGCAAGTCCGAGACGCTATTCATCCAGGTGAAGACCCCGCGCGCCGCCGGCGATCTGCAGGTGCACTTCGTGCCCATCGGCGGCGGCAATCCCTCGCCCGTGGTGGTCTTCATCGAGGACCTGGGCCGGATGCGCGCGCAGGCGCAACAGATGAAGCTGGTGGCGCTGGGGCGCCTCACCGCGTCGATTGCACACGAGATCCGCAATCCGCTTTCGTCCATCGGCCATGCCGCGGACCTGATCACCGAGGGCGGCAGCGTGGATCCGAAGTCCGACGAGCGCCTGCTGGCGATCATCCGCGACAACGTCTTTCGCCTCGATCGCATGGTGCAGGAAGTGCTCTACCTGAGTCGCCGCGATCGCGCCCAGCCCGAGCCCATCGATCCGGCGCCGTGGTTCGCGAACTTCGTGCGCCAGTTCTGCGACACGGAGAAGGTGCCGGAGGATTCCCTGGACGTGCAGATCCGCACCACGCAGCGCCTGCTCTTCGATCGGCAGCACCTGGACCAGGTGCTCTGGAACCTCTCGCGCAACGCCTGGCGGCACGGCCGCAAGAAGCCGGGGTCGGTGCGCATCGTCTGCGGGCCGAGTGTCACGCCGGGGCTGCTCTCGATCGACGTGTTCGACGACGGGCCGGGGGTCGCGCCCGAGGCGAAGCCGCACCTGTTCGAGCCGTTCTTCACCACGGACGCGCAGGGCACGGGTCTCGGGCTCTACATCGCGCGCGAGTTGTGCGAAGGCAATGGTGCCCGCATCGAGTACATCGAAGGCCCCGACAGCGGTTATTTCCGCGTCACCACGAGAGGCAACTGATGAATCGCAAGGCGGTGCTCATCGTCGACGACGAAGCCGATATCCGCGAGCTGCTCGTGCTCACGCTGTCGCGCATGGGGGTGGACGCCGACACGGCCGCCAGTGTCGCCGAGGCGACGCAGGCGCTGAAGGAGCGCACCTACGACCTGTGCCTGACGGACATGCGCTTGCCGGATGGCGACGGGATCGCCGTGCTGAAGCACATCGCGGAGAACTACGGCAACACTCCGGTGGCCGTGATCACCGCCTACGGCTCGACGGACAACGCGGTGGCGGCGTTGAAGGCGGGGGCGTTCGACTACCTCCCGAAGCCGATCAAGATCGAGCAGCTGCGGCCCATCGTGGTGAGTGCCTTGAAGCTTCCGCGCCCGGTGCAGGCGAGGCGCGCATCCATCGGCGAGGTGCCCGCGCCCGGCATGCCGCGGCTGATGGGCGAATCCGCACCCATCCAGCGCGCGCGCGACATGATCTCGAAGCTCGCGCGCTCGCAGGCGCCGGTGTACATCACCGGTGAGTCGGGCTCGGGCAAGGAAGTCGCGGCGCGCATGATGCACCTGGGTTCCGCGCGCGCCGCGGAGCCCTTCGTCGCGGTGAACTGCGGGGCGATCCCCGAGAACCTGATGGAGAGCGAGTTCTTCGGCTACAAGCGCGGTGCCTTCACGGGCGCGGATTCGGACAAGCAGGGCTTCCTCCAGGCGGCGCAGAAGGGCACTCTGTTTTTGGATGAGGTGGGCGATCTGCCGCTGGCGATGCAGGTGAAGCTGCTGCGCGTGATCCAGGAGAAGAAGGTCCGGCGGGTGGGCGATACGCAGGAGGAATCGCTCGACGTGCGCATCATCTCGGCCACGCACCGCAACCTCTCCGAGCAAGTAGACGCCGGCGAGTTCCGGCAGGACCTCTTCTACCGGCTGAACGTGATCGAGCTCAAGATGCCGGCGCTGCGCGAGATCCCCGAGGACATCGCGCTGCTGGTGAAGCAGATGCTCGAGCGCCTCGCCAAGCACAGCGGCAACCCGGTGGCGACGATCTCCGACGAGGCGATGCTGGCGCTACGCCGCTACGACTTTCCCGGCAACGTGCGCGAGCTGGAGAACATCCTCGAGCGGGCACTCGCACTGTGCAACGACAACACCATCCGCGAGAGCGACCTCTACCTCACCCAGGCCACGCCGCGCGGCGAGAAGTCCCTGGCGCTCGACGGCTCGCTCGGCACGCGCGGCTTGCCGCTGCACGACTTCCTCGACCAGATCGAGCGCGAGGTGATCGCCAAGGCCCTCGAGGCCACGCGCTACAACAAGACCGCCGCTGCGAAACTGCTGGGCATCACGTTCCGGTCGCTGCGCTACCGCCTCGATCGCCTCGGTATCGACTGATTTCAACATGCCAATCGTCGACATCGAGATGGTGCTCCGGAAGGGCGAAGCGCTGCCCGAGGGCCTTGCGAGCACGTTGGCCGACGCGCTCGGTGAAGTGCTCGGCGCCGAGCCGGGCAAGGTCTGGGTGCGCGTGCGCACGCTATCCGACGCCCAGTACGCGGAGAACCTGAGCGAAGCGCCGCAGCCGGTGTTCGTTTCGCTGCTCCTCGCAACGCCTCCGGCCGGCGACCTCCTGCGCCTGCAAATGGATCAGGTGACCTCCGCCGTCGCGCGCATCTGCCGCTGCCCGCGCGAGAACGTCCACGTCCTCCTCGAATCCGCGGCCCGCGGCCGCCTCGCCTTCGGCGGCCCCCTGGTCGAATGAGACTTCAGTCGCCCAACTTCGATGACCGGCCGCCGGGTACCAAGGTGGAGGTGGTGGTGATTCACAACATCTCGCTGCCGCCGGGCGAGTTCGGCGGCCCGTGGATCGAGGACCTGTTCATGAACCGGCTGCACCCGGGCGCGCATCCCTATTTCGCCGGAATCGCGGGAATGAAGGTGTCTGCTCACTTCCTGATTCGCAGGGACGGGCAGGTCATCCAGTTCGTGGACACGGACAAGCGCGCCTGGCACGCCGGAGTCTCGAGCTGGCGGGGCCGCGAGCGGGTCAACGACGTCTCCATCGGCATCGAGGTCGAGGGCGCCGACGACCAGGCTTTCGAGGACGTCCAGTACGCGGCGCTCAACGACCTCCTCACCCGCCTCTTCCGGCGTTACGGCGAACTTCCCCTCACCGGCCACTCCGACATCGCATCCGGCCGAAAAACGGATCCCGGACCGCATTTCGACTGGTCCCGGGTGCATGCCGGGCAGGGCTCTCTGTAGGACGCGGGTCCCCAGTTCGTCACAGAACCGCCGTTGCTCATTTCTTAGGCAAAAAAACCCTCGCAAGTCTCTGAATCCCCGCGAAAAAATATATTTTTTCGCGAGACCTTGCGTTGCAAGTTTTCCTTCCCTAGACTTTGTGCCTGACCACTCTCTCACCCACTATATGTTGTGGGTTGATTGTGGATAAGGGGGGGCAAAACCGGTTCAAAAACCGCCCTTATCCACAATGAAATCCAGCACTTAGAGCGGCCCGCATAGCCGCCGTCAAAAAAGACCGCCAAGGGGGTTGGCCACGAGCCCCCGAGGCCTGAAAACAGCAATTCAAGGAGACGAACAAATGCGCCTGGCTTCCGATATCCATCCTTCGGCACCGCTCGCGAAACCCGAAGTCGACGAGCAGGGCACCACGCCGCAGGACAGATATGCGGACTACAAGGTCATCCGGAGAAACGGCTCAGTCGTCTGCTTCGAGCCGGACAAGATTGCCGTAGCGGTCACCAAGGCTTTCCTCGCCGTCGCCGGCAATACGGCCGCGGCCAGCGCAGGGGTGCGCGAGAAGGTGGCGATGGTCACCGAGAGCGTCGTGAACGCCCTCATGCGCCGACATCCTGCCGGCGGAACATTTCACATTGAAGACATCCAGGACCAGGTGGAGCTCGCCCTCATGCGCGGCGGGGAGCACCAGGTGGCCCGCTCGTACGTGCTGTATCGCGAGGAGCGTGCCCGCGAGCGCCAGAAGCGCCTGGACGAGGTGAAGGAGGCGCGCGCCACGAAGATCCACGTGCTGGTCAACGGCTCCAGGGAGCCGCTCGATGTCGCGAAGCTGGAAGCGCTCATCACTTCGGCCTGCGTGGATCTCGGCGACGACGTCGAGCCGAAGAAGATCCTCGATGCGACGCTGAAGGACCTCTACGACGGCGTTCCCCTCGAGGAAGTGCACAAGTGCGCCATCCTCGCCGCGCGCATGCTGATCGAGCAGGACCCGGACTATACGTACGTCACGGCGCGCCTCCTCATGCACACCATCCGCCACGAGGTGCTCGGCGAGGAAGTGACGCACGAGCAGATGGCCACGCGCTACGCCGAGTATTTCCCCACCTTCATCCACCAGGGCATCAAGGCCCAGCTGCTCGATGAGCGTCTCGGCACGTACGACCTGCAGCGCCTCGGCGCGGCGCTCAAGCCGCAGCGCGACCTCCAGTTCGACTACCTCGGCCTGCAGACGCTGTACGACCGCTACTTCCTGCACATGCGCAAGACCCGCATCGAGCTGCCCCAGGCTTTCTTCATGCGCGTGGCCATGGGCCTGTCGCTCAACGAGATCGACCGCGAAGCCCGCGCCATCGAGTTCTACGAAGTACTGTCGAGCTTCGACTTCATGTCCTCGACCCCCACCCTCTTCAATAGCGGCACGCTGCGTTCGCAGCTGTCCTCGTGCTACCTCACAACGGTGCCGGACGACCTGGACGGCATCTACGAGTCGATCAAGGAAAACGCCCTGCTCTCCAAATTTGCCGGCGGCCTGGGCAACGACTGGACCCGCGTGCGCGCGCTGGGCTCCCATATCAAGGGCACCAACGGCGAGTCGCAGGGCGTCGTGCCCTTCCTCAAGGTGGTCAACGACACCGCCGTCGCGGTGAACCAGGGCGGCAAGCGCAAGGGTGCGGTCTGCACCTACCTGGAAACCTGGCACCTGGACATTGAGGAGTTCCTGGAGCTGCGCAAAAACACGGGTGACGACCGCCGCCGCACGCACGACATGAACACCGCCAATTGGATCCCCGACCTGTTCATGCGTCGCGTCATGGAAAAAGGCCAGTGGACCCTGTTCTCGCCCAGCAATGTGCCCGATCTGCACGACAAATTCGGGGCTGACTTCGAAAATGCCTATGTCGCTTACGAAGAAAAAGCAGCGCGCGGCGAGATCAAGCCGACCCGCACCGTGCCAGCGGCTGACCTCTGGCGAAAAATGCTCACCATGCTGTTTGAAACCGGCCACCCCTGGATCACGTTCAAGGACGCCTGCAATATCCGCTCGCCGCAACAACATGTCGGTGTGGTTCACTCCAGCAACCTTTGCACTGAAATCACACTCAATACCAGCGACACCGAGACAG
Source organism: Usitatibacter sp. (assembly GCA_046715885.1). Taxonomy (GTDB): domain Bacteria; phylum Pseudomonadota; class Gammaproteobacteria; order Burkholderiales; family Usitatibacteraceae; genus Usitatibacter. Next base: position 46 of record JBKJYC010000003.1, on the reverse strand, counting down.
CGGTGTGCAACCTCGGCTCGGTCAACTTGCTGCAGCACCTCAAGGT
>JBKJYC010000002.1:0-3736 GCA_046715885.1 Usitatibacter sp. | reverse complement strand
CGGCGAAGGAACGCCTCGCCCGGGGTGGCGGCTCGGTCGTGCGGGAGTGGCCCGCCGTCCTTCACGCCGCCCTGATCGTCGACGGCTTGCTGGGGATCGGCTTGGCGCGCGCTCCGGAAGGCCCCATCGCGCAGGCCATCGATCGCATCAATGCCGCGCCGGTGGCCGTGCTGGCGCTCGACGTGCCGAGCGGCGTCGATGCCGATACCGGAAAGGTCCCCGGGACGGCGGTGCGCGCCCACGACACGATCACTTTCATCGGCCTGAAACCCGGCCTCTACCCGGCCGCGGGCCGCGAGCGGCGTGGCCGGGTCCATCCCGACGCACGGGGGCTCGACCCGGCCACGCTCGGCGAGTCGCGCGGCTCGCTGCTCACGCGCGAGACGGTGCGCGCCTGGCTGGTGCCGCGGCGGCGCAACTCGCACAAGGGGTCGTTCGGCACTCTCGGCATCATCGGCGGCGCGAAAGGCATGGTGGGAGCGCCGATCCTCGCCGCGCGCGCGGGGCTGCATACGGGTGCCGGCAAGGTGCTGGTGGGGCTGCTCGCCGCCGAAGCGCCCTCCTACGATGCGCGGACCCCCGAGCTGATGCTGCGTTCCGTGCAAGATGCCCTGGAGGCCGATGTCATCGTCGCGGGCTGCGGAGCCGGCGCCGACCCGGCCGCGACCTCGGCGCTCGACGCCGAAAAGCCTCTCGTGCTCGATGCGGACGCGCTGAACCAGGTCGCCGCGAGCGCATCGCTGCAGGCCCGCGTTGCCGCGCGCAAATCGCCAACGATCCTCACGCCCCATCCCGGTGAGGCTGCACGCCTGCTTGGACGCAAGACGGCGCTGGTGCAGGCCGGGCGCATCGCTTCGGCGCTGGAGCTGGCGCAGCGCTACAACGCCCATGTCGTGCTGAAAGGCGCCGGGAGCGTCATCGCCTGGCCCGACGGCCGCTATGCGATCAACACCACCGGGAACCCCGGCCTTGCCAGCGGCGGAACCGGCGACGCGCTGGCCGGCATGGTCGGCGCGATGCTGTGCCAGGGGCTCGATGCCGGGCGTGCACTCGCTTATGCCGTGTGCCTGCACGGCGCCGCTGCCGATGCGTGCGTCGAGCGCGGCTTGGGGCCCGTCGGCCTCACCGCGAGCGACGTCATCCTCGAAGCGCGCGCGCTGCTGAACACCTGGACAAACCCATGAACCCCGGAAAGCACGGAAGACAAGGAAGAGACCACTAGAAGGTTTTTTCCGTGCCTTCTGTGTCTTCCGTGGTTCCCTGCATTAGTCTCTTGCCATGAGCGAACGCGAAGCGATGGAGTTCGACGTGGTCGTCGTCGGCGCCGGCCCGGCGGGCCTGGCCACGGCGATCCGTCTCAAGCAGTTGTCGGCGCAGAAAGCGCGTGAGGTCAGCGTCTGCGTCGTCGAAAAAGGCAGCGAGGTCGGCGCGCACATCCTCTCCGGCGCGGTGATCGACCCGCGCGCCCTCTCCGAGCTGTTGCCGAAGTGGAAGGAGGAAGGCGCACCGCTCAACCAGCCGGTCACCGAGGACCGCTTCCTCTTCCTCACCGAGGGCGGCGCGCACAAGGTGCCGGGCTTCATGCTTCCGGACTGCTTCACCAATCATGGCTGCTATGCGGGGAGCCTCGGCAACCTGGTGCGCTGGCTGGGCGCGAAGGCCGAGGAAGCGGGCGTCGAGATCTATCCCGGCTTCGCCGCGCAGGAAGTCCTCTATACGGAAGATGGAAAAGTTCGCGGCGTGGCCACGGGCGACATGGGCATCGGCAAGCATGGGGAGAAGACGGCGCGCTACCAGCCGGGAATCGAGCTGCATGCGAAGTACACGGTGTTCGCGGAAGGCTGCCGCGGGCACCTGGGCCGCCAGTTGGAGGCGCGGTTCAGGTTGCGCGAGGGGCGCGGGCCCCAGGTGTACGGGATCGGGTTGAAGGAGCTCTGGGAGGTGAAGACGGAGAACCACGTGCCGGGCCTGGTGGTGCACACCGCGGGCTGGCCGCTCGATGGACAAACGTACGGCGGCTCCTTCCTCTATCACCTGGAGAACAACCAGGTCTCCGTAGGCCTGGTGGTGGGCCTGGGCTACGAAAATCCGTACCTGCACCCGTTCGAGGAGTTCCAGCGCTACAAGACCCACCCGGCGATCCGCGGTTTCTTCGAGGGTGGACGGCGCATCGCCTACGGCGCGCGCGCCATCGCGGCCGGCGGCCTGCAGTCGCTGCCGAAGCTCACCTTCCCCGGTGGCGTGCTGGTGGGCGACGACGCGGGCTTCCTCAACGCCGCACGCATCAAGGGCAGCCACGCAGCGATCAAGTCGGGAATGCTGGCCGCGCAAGCGGCGTTCGAGGCACTCGCGGCCGGGCGTTCGGGAGACGAGCTGGTGGAATATGCCGCGGCGTTCGAGAGCAGCTGGCTCCACGACGAGTTGCACCGTGCCCGCAACTTCAAGCCCTCCATGTCCCGCGGGCTCTACGCCGGCGCGCTGATGGTCGGCATCGACCAGCTCGTCTTTCGCGGCAAGGCGCCGTGGACCTTGGCCCACGCCCGCGCCGACCACGAGACCTTGCGCTCGAAATCGGAGTGCGCGCCGATCGCGTATCCGAAGCCCGACGGCGCCCTCACTTTCGACCGGCTCTCCTCGGTGTTCGTGTCGAGTACGAACCACGAGGAGGACCAGCCCGCGCACCTCACGTTGAAGGACCCCGCGGTTCCGATCGCGGTGAACCTCGAGGTTTACGACGCGCCCGAGACGCGCTACTGTCCTGCTGGAGTGTACGAAATCGTGACCGACGGTGCCGGGCCCAGGCTGCAGATCAACGCCCAGAACTGCGTGCACTGCAAGACCTGCGACATCAAGGACCCGACCCAGAACATCGTCTGGATCGCCCCGGAAGGCGGCGGCGGGCCCAACTACCCGAACATGTAACACGGCGATGGCACCCTCGCCCAAGGAGATTCGAGCGATGAAAACCGTATCCGAACTGCTGAGGCTGAAGCCCGCCCGCGCGCTGATCTGCGTGAAGCCCGAGGACACAGTGCTCGAGGCCATCAAGCTGCTCGCCAGCGAGAACATCGGCGCCGCGGTGGTGATGACCGGCGACCGGCTGGCCGGAATCTTTTCCGAACGCGACTACACCCGCAAGGTGATCCTGCGCGGACGCTCGTCGGATTCCACGCGCGTCGAGGAGATCATGACCGCCAACGTCGTGGTCGTGACCCCGCGCACCCACACGCGGGAGTGCATGGCGCTCATGACCGAGAAGAACATCCGCCACCTGCCGGTGGTGGACCAGGGTCGCGTCGTCGGCATGGTGTCGATCCGCGACATCGTGAGCGACATCATCGCCGACCAGGACTTCACCATCGAGCAGCTCGAGCACTACATCAGCGGCCAGTAATGCTCGAGGTGCGGGGCCTGGCGAAGTCCTTCGGCCCGGCGCCGCTGTTCGAAGAGATCGACCTCGACGTCGCGACCGGCGAGCTGGTCGCCATCGTCGGCGAATCGGGCTCCGGCAAGTCCACCCTCCTCAACGTGATCGCGGGCCTCGACCGGCCGGAGCGCGGAACGGTGCGCGTCGAGGGCATGGCGCTCGACTTCGACGACGACGATGCCCTCGCGCTGTGGCGGCGCAGGAACGTGGGCTTCGTCTTCCAGGCCTTTCACCTGCTGCCCTACCTTTCCGTCGCCGAGAACGTGGCACTCCCGCTCGCGCTGAACGGCATCGCCCTGCCCGCCCGGG
>JBKJYC010000001.1:0-3909 GCA_046715885.1 Usitatibacter sp. | reverse complement strand
TAGAGCGCCTGGGCCGCGCTGGCCGGCCCGCGCTTGTCGGAGATCGCCCGCACTACCACGACGTGCTCATAGGGCGGTCGCCGGATCCCGAGAAGATCGCCGATGCGCCCCGTCCTGGAGGGCTTCGCGCGCTCGCCGTTCACCGTCACCCGCGCGCCTTCGATCGCCTCCACAGATAACGCGCGCGTCTTGAAGAAACGCGCGGCCCAGAGGAACTTGTCGAGCCGGACCACCTCTCCCGGTGCGGGGCTCATGCTCGCCTGAGCTTCACCTCGTGCAGCGCGACCGGCAGGGCGGTGCCGGTGTCGAACTCGGCGCCCGCGTTCACGGCAGCCTCGGCCACGGCGGCGGCGGACTTGGCCTTGCCGTACAGCGTGAACATCGCGCCGAGGGCGAAGTCGCGCCCCGAGCCGATCGACCAGAAGCGGTCGAACTCGAACACCTCGCGCATCGAGTAAACGGCGTAGATGCCCGAGGGGTTGGCGATCATGAGCGTCATCTGGCTCGACTCATAGGGATCGTCGTCCTCTTCCTTCGGGTTGAGGAAGGCCTCGTCCTTGAGCATCGGGTGGACCTTGCGGAACGACTCGTAGATCGCCGCCTTGCCGTCCAGGTCCAGGTCGGGGACGCGCGAGAACACGTTTTCCAGCACGAGCTGGTGCGCGGCGCTACCGGCGATGCCGATCCAGGAATCGCGATAGGCCAGGATCTTCTGGGGGTGGCGATCGTAGGCGGGGGCGAGGCGCGTGGAGCCGAACGTCGTGAGGGAGTCGGCCGCGATCACGGCCTGGGTGCCCTTGCGGACGACGACGATGGTGGTCATGAGGGAAGAGATGGGCCGGAAAGCGCCATATTAAAGGGAGGCGCGCATTGCGGCTTGTTCCAGACGAAGCAGAGCGCGGCTAGCGCTCGATCAACGCGAGGAAGGCCCTGCGCTCGCCCTCGTCGTCGATATGCGCCGCGAGCGAGGTGTACAGCTCGCGCAGGCTCGCCGACTGGCTGACCGCGTCCTTGATCAGCATCCGCGCCAGCGGTCCCACGTAGCTGGCGAGGCGCTTCTCGGCCAGCGCCACCGCCTCGGGCGTGAAGGTGATGCGCGTCTTGTGCGCCTTCCCGGTCTGGGTGGCCGACGGCGCGGACGACGCGGCAGGCACGGCCGTGGCCGCGGCCTTCTTCTTCAGCGCCGACACCTTCGCCAGGAACTCCGCGCGCTCCACCGGAGCCGGGATGTTGTCGGCGAGGATGCGGCAGAACTCATCCATGTCCGCCGCCTCGCTCTGGCCCCGCTTCACCAGGATCTTGGCGAGCGGGCCGATGTGGCGCGACAGGGAGCGCTCCAGCTCCGCGATCACTTCGGGCGACAAGTCGAGCTTGCGGCTCGCCGCCGAGAGCTTCAGCGACGTGCGCGTGGCTTCGGCCCGCGCCGCCTCGGCGGGCGGCAGCGTGCGCTCCGGATCCTCGTGGGAAAGACCCTCGACGCCGGCCACCGACTTGCCCTGGAGCGCATGCAGCAGCGCCACCTGGAAATCCTTCGCGCTCGCGAAGCGTTCGTCGGGCTTCTTCGCCAGCGCGCGCGCGACCACGCCGTCGAAGCCCTTGGGCAGCGCCGGATTGATCGACGACGGCGCCTCGGGCGACACCTGCAGCACGCGATGCATCACCGAGGCCGGCGTCTCGGCGAGGAATGGGCTGATGCCCGTGAGCAGCTCGTAGAGGATCACGCCCGCGGCCCAGAGGTCGGCGCGCCCGTCCGCGGGAACGCCCATCAGCTGCTCGGGGGCCATGTGGGTCGGGGTACCCACTACGGTGCCCACCTGCGTGAGCGAGGAGGACTCGAGGCGCGCGATGCCGAAGTCCATGATCTTCACCCGCGGGCCCGGCAGGATCATGAGGTTGGCCGGCTTGATGTCGCGGTGCACCACGCCCTGCCGGTGCGAGTAGTCGAGCGCCGTCAGCAGCTGCTTCATGATCTCGAAGACGTCGATCAGCTCGAAGCGCCGGCCGTTCCTGAAGAAGCCCTTCAGCTCCTCGCCGTCGCAGAACTCCATCACGATGTAGGCCATGCCGCCTTCGTCGCCGTACTCGTAGACGCCAATGATGCCGGGGTGCTGCAGGCGCCCGCCCGCCTGCGCCTCGCGCTTGAAGCGCGCGACGGCGTCCTCCATCTCGGCGGCGGCGAGGTACTCGGCGAGGATGGTCTTGATCGCGACCCGCCGCTCGATCACCGGGTCGAAGCCCTCGTAGACCATGCCCATCGCCCCCCTGCCGAGGGTGCGCACGACCTTGTACTTGCCGATCTTCTCCGGTGCTGGCGCGGCCATGAACCGTCGCGCTAGCGCTCGATCAGCTTCATCGCCTTCTGGAGGCTGCGGCGCATGCGGTTGAAGGAGGTTCCGAGCGCATGGATCTCGTCCTTGCCGGTGCCGCCGAACTCGGGCACGTCGAAGTCGCCGGTGGAGATCCGGTCGGCCGAGTCGCTCATCACCGCGATCGGCCGGATGATCATCACCGACAGCATGATGTTGAGCACGACGAAGGTCATCACGAAGATCGCCGCGAGCGAGCCCATGAACGTCACGAACGCCTTGTTGGCGTTCTTGATCGGCAGCGACATCGGCACCGACACCACCTGCGCGCCGATGATCTCCTGGTGCTTCCAGCCGAAGCCGTTGTTCTCGCCGTAGAGCTTGATCATGGAAGCAGGAGCGGCCGAGGGAACGCTGTGGCAGACCAGGCAGGCCTGGTCCTTGATCTGCAGCGGACGGGCCAGGTAGAGCATCGGTCCCACGGCCGTTTCGCGCTCGCCCATGATCTCGGGCAGCGGCGTCGCGGCGTTGCGGAAGGCGTTCACGACGTCGGCCTCCCATTCCACCGCCTTGTTGCGCAGGTTCGTGGGATTGAGGGTCGCTTCCTTGTAGCTGTAGTCGGGATACTTCTTGCGCAGCGTGTTGAACGTCTCGGTGGCGGCGAAGGCGGGCACCGTCTGCGGCAGGAACTTGTCCTGCAGCTGGTACTCCAGGAGCGGCTTCACCTGCTGGACCGTATAGCCGCGGATCGAGAGCGCGGCCTCCATCATCAGGCCGGCGTCGCGCAGCACCTCCTGCTTCGCATTTTCCTGCAGCAGCCGGTGCGAGACATACGCGGAAACGCCCATTCCCGCCGCGAAGACGAGGAACAGCACGATGTTGAATTTGAGTCTGAGACCCATGTTTTTAGCCTCCCGGCTTGCCTTACGCCACATACTACCGCTTGGATGTGAGCATCCCAACCGGTTATCGCCCTCCTCGCGCCGATAGTCGTGAACCTCACCTGCTGGCTTTCACAGGCGGCCCGGGACCGTCCCGAGGCCCCAGCCGTCTTCCTGGGAACCAGGCCCTGGGCCTCCTACGGCCGGCTCGCCGCGAGCGTGCGCGCGATGGCCGCGCGCTTGCGGGGCGACCATGGCCTCTCGCCCGGGGATCGCGTCGCGATCGTGATGCGCAACGCGCCCGAGTATCTCGAGGCGCTCTATGCGCTCTGGTGGGCCGGACTGGTCGCGGTGCCGGTGAATGCGAAGCTGCATCCGAAGGAGGCGCGCGTCATCCTGGAGGACTCCGGGGCGCGGCTGGTTTTCGCCAGCCCCGACTGGAGTGCGGGGCTCGGCGAGGCAATGGCGGGCCTGCCCCATCCGGCGCACGTCGTCGAGACCGGCAGCGCCGAATATGCACGGCTGCTCAGCGGCGAAGGCGCGGATCCCTTTCCGGCCGCGGCCGAAACCCTTGCCTGGCTTTTCTACACCAGCGGCACGACCGGCCGTCCCAAGGGCGCGATGCTCTCGCACGGCAACCTCGCGCGGATGGCCGCGAGCTACGAGGCCAGCGTCGACCGCGTCTCGCTCTTCGCCGCGCCCACGATGGTCCAGCGGCTGAC